>NZ_JBNNVR010000012.1:0-86283 GCF_050280645.1 Pseudomonas sp. NPDC089554 | reverse complement strand
CTCGCCAACGCCGAGCCGCACAGCGTCACCCTCGCCATGCTCGGCCCGCAGACCAACCTGGCCCTGGCGCTGATCCAGCAGCCGGACATCGTCAACCAGATCGTCACCGGTGTGTGGCTGACCATGAGTTTCACGCCTTCGGCTGAGGAGGCGTTCGCCTCGGTCGAGTACATCATGCGCGACGTCGAGTATGGCTGGATCCTGCGCTACCTGCATTCCACCGGGGCCTCGGCATTCTTCGTGGTGGTCTACCTGCACATGTTCCGCGGGCTGCTCTACGGCTCGTACCAGAAGCCACGCGAGCTGGTGTGGCTGTTCGGCATGCTGATCTACCTGGCGTTGATGGCCGAGGCCTTCATGGGCTACCTGCTCCCGTGGGGCCAGATGTCCTACTGGGGGGCCCAGGTGATCATCTCGCTGTTCGGCGCCATTCCAGTAATCGGCGATGACCTGACCCAGTGGATCCGCGGCGACTACCTGATCTCCGGGATTACCCTGAACCGCTTCTTCGCCCTGCATGTCATCGCCCTGCCGATCGTGATCCTGGGCTTGGTGGTGCTGCACATCCTGGCCCTGCACGAAGTGGGTTCGAACAACCCGGATGGTGTGGACATCAAGAAGAAAAAGGACGAGAACGGCATCCCACTGGACGGCATTCCCTTCCACCCGTACTACACCGTCAAGGACATTGTCGGGGTGGTGGTGTTCCTCTTCGTGTTCTGTGCCGTGGTGTTCTTCTTCCCCGAAATGGGCGGCTATTTCCTGGAAAAACCAAACTTCGAGCAGGCCAACGCCTTCAAGACGCCTGAGCACATCGCGCCGGTCTGGTACTTCACGCCGTTCTACGCGATCTTGCGCGCGGTGCCCGACAAGCTGCTTGGGGTCATCGCCATGGGGGCGGCGATCGCGGTGCTGTTCGTGTTGCCCTGGCTCGACCGCAGCCCGGTGCGCTCGATGCGCTACAAAGGCTGGCTGAGCAAGGTCTGGCTGCTGGTGTTCTGTGTGTCCTTCGTCATCCTGGGCGTACTCGGCGTGCTGGCGCCTACGCCGGGGCGGACCCTGCTGTCGCAGGTCTGCACCGTGCTGTATTTCGCCTACTTCCTCCTGATGCCGTTCTACACAAGGATGGAGAAGACCAAACCGGTTCCGGAAAGGGTGACTGGCTGATGAAAAAGCTTATTGCAGTATTTTGCCTGGCAATCATGCCCAGCCTGTCCTTCGCCGCAGGTGCGGGTGCAGTACTGGACAAGGTCGATATCGACCTCACCGACAAGGCCGCCATGCAGGACGGCGCGCGTACCTTCGCCAACTATTGCATGGGGTGTCACAGCGCCAAGTTCCAGCGTTACGAGCGGGTGGCCGACGACCTGGGCATTCCCCACGAGCTGATGCTCGAGAAGCTGGTATTCACCGGCGCCAAGATTGGCGACCACATGAAGATCGGCATGCAGGCCGATGATGCCAAGACCTGGTTCGGCGCCGCGCCGCCAGACCTCACGTTGGTCGCCCGGGTGCGTGGCAACGATTGGCTGTACAGCTACCTGCGCAGCTTCTATGAAGACAAGTCGCGCCCTTACGGGGTGAACAACAAGGTCTTCCCGAACGTCGGCATGCCTAACGTGCTGGTCGGCCTGCAAGGCAACCAGGTGATTGGCTGCAAGCAGGTGCAAACCGTGGTCGATGGCAAGAAGCAGTACGACCCGCTGACCGGCAGCCCATTGACCCATGAGGCCTGTGACCAGCTGACCATCGAGCCGAAATCCGGTACCCTGACGCCTGAGCAGTTCGACGAGAAGGTCAAGAACCTGGTGACCTTCCTGGCCTATTCGGCCAACCCGGTCAAACTGGAAAGCCAGCGCATCGGTACCTATGTGTTGCTGTACCTGGCTTTCTTCTTCGTGTTCGCCTATTTGCTCAAGCGCGAATACTGGAAGGACGTGCACTGATCACGCAGTAGTTTCTGGTAGTTGAACGCGCCCTGGGGGCTCCTTCGCAATGGCGGGGGAGCACCCAGGGCGCGTTTGCATTTGCAGTATTACAAGCATTCCCATGCGAGGAGGAGCTACATGGGCGCGACCAACAGGTTAGCCTGCTATTCCGACCCCGCTGACCATTATTCTCATCGGGTACGCCTTGTTCTCGCCGAGAAGGGTGTCAGTGTGCAGATCATCGACGTTGCCGCCGATCGCCTGCCACCCAAGCTGATCGAAGTGAATCCCTATGGCAGCGTGCCAACCCTGGTCGACCGCGACCTGGCGTTGTACGAATCGACCGTGGTGATGGAATACCTCGAGGAGCGTTATCCTCACCCGCCGCTGATGCCGGTGTACCCGGTAGCGCGTGGCAACAGCCGCCTGCTGATGTACCGCATCCAGCGAGACTGGTGTGCGCTGGTCGACCGCATTGTCGATACGCGTACTGCCGAGCCGGCGCGGGCGGAGGCTCGCAAGGCTCTGCGTGAAAGCCTGACCGGTGTCTCCCCATTGTTCGGGGAGTTTCCTTGTTTCATGAGTGAGGAGCAAAGTCTGGTCGACTGTTGTCTATTGCCCATACTCTGGCGTTTGCCGGTATTGGGTATCGAATTGCCGCGGCAAGCCAAGCCGCTGCTGGATTACATGGAGCGACAGTTCGCTCGCGAGCCTTTCCAGGCGAGCCTGTCTGCTGCGGAACGTGAAATGCGTAAGGTTTAAGGAGCCCGTTGATGAACTCCAGTCGCCCCTATCTGGTAAGAGCGCTGTACGAGTGGATCGTCGACAACGATTGCACCCCACACATGCTGGTCAATGCTGAATACCCGGCAGTCCAGGTGCCCCAGGGCTTTGCCAGCGATGGTCAGATCGTCCTGAATATTTCCCCCAGCGCCGTGCGTAACCTGCACATGGACAACGAAGCGGTCAGTTTCGAAGGTCGCTTCGGTGGCGTGTCGCATTCGTTGTTCGTGCCGGCGGGTGCCATCCTGGGGATCTATGCCCGGGAAAATGGCCAGGGCATGGTCTTCGAGCTGGAGCCGCCGCTGATGGAAGCAGTGGATGAGTTGGAAGACGAGAGTATCGAGCAGGGTGAGGACGGCCCACCCGAAGGGGGTGGCCAGCCGCCGCGCCCCAGTGGTCGGCCCAGCCTCAAGGTGGTCAAGTAACGAAAAAGGCGATCCGAATGGATCGCCTTTTTCGTGGGCACTCGACCGAGGTTTACAGCTCTTTGATAGTGCGAACCTGGTCTTTGTTGACGCGGGTCGGCTTGCCATCCAGCTGCTCGAACTCATAGAAACCGGAGGTGCGGTCAAATTCCGGCGTGTCGGTGGTTTGCAGTTCGCGGCCGTCGTTCAGGGTGATCACGCTTGGGGTGGAGCAGCCTGCCAGGGTGGCGAAGGTGGCAACAGCGAGGGCGGACAGCAAGTGCTTCTTCATGGGGGCTTCCTGGAGCAGTGAAAGTGGAGCAGTGGGTTTTAGTCGATGTACTCGTACAGTTTGACGATCTTCTGCACGCCAGAGACGCTCTGCACCACGGCGGTGGCCGCATTGGCCTCGCGTTGGGTGACCAGGCCCAGCAGGTAGACGATACCGTTTTCGGTGATCACCTTGATGCGTGAGCCGGGCACGTTGGCGTCGCCCAGCATCTGGGCCTTGATCTTGGTGGTCAGCCAGGCGTCGTTGTTGCGCGCCAGAATGGAGGAGGGCTGCATCACCTGCAGCTCATTGTGTACTTTCTTGACCCGCTGGACCTGGCCGGCGGTCTGCTCGGCGAGGCTCTTGAGGTCGGCGCGCGGGGTTTGGCCTGCGAGCAGCACGATGCCGTTGTAGCTGCTGACGACGATGTGCGAACCCTTGTCGAGGTCGGGGTTTGCCTTGGCGATGTTGACCGAAACCTTGGTTTCGATCAGCGAGTCGTCGATCTTGCTGCCGATGGTGCGGGTGCCGCGATCGTCCTCGATCGGGTTGTCACGGGTCGAGGTCAATACCGAGCTGCAACCCGAGAGGGTCAGGCACAGGGTCAGGGCCATCAGGCCAAAACGCTTGGGGATCATTCTTCACTCCCGAACAGTTGGCTGTCGATCAGATCGCACAGGCAGTGGATCGCCAGCAGGTGGACTTCCTGGATACGCGCAGTGACCGTCGAGGGGACGCGGATTTCCACGTCCTCCGGCAGCAGCAGCGAGGCCATGCCGCCGCCATCGCGCCCGGTCAATGCTACGACAATCATTTCTCGATCATGTGCGGCCTGGATCGCCTGAATCACGTTGGCCGAGTTACCGCTGGTGGAGATTGCCAGCAGTACGTCGCCGGGCTGGCCCAGGGCGCGGATCTGCTTGGAGAATACTTCGTTGTAGCTGTAGTCGTTGGCGATCGAGGTGAGGGTCGAGCTGTCGGTGGTCAAGGCGATGGCCGGCAGGCTCGGGCGCTCACGCTCGAAGCGGTTGAGCAGTTCCGAAGAAAAATGCTGGGCATCGCCGGCCGAGCCGCCGTTGCCACAGGCGAGCATCTTGCCTTCGTTGAGCAAGGCGCCGACCATGACCAGGCTGGCCTGCTCGATGTGCGGCGCCAGGGTGTCCATCGCTTGCTGCTTGGTGTCGATGCTGGCCTGGAATAGCCGGCGAATTCGGGATTGCATGTCCATCTGGTGAGACCTTAAGTGCGGCGGAGGCCTGCGCGACGCGCGACAGGGGCCAGCCCGCGAAACATAGAGCAATGAAAACGGAATGGGTTCAGCATTCGAAGGCGTTTTTTAGCCATTGAAACGGTCGGCCTGCATGTTGGCTGCCTTGCAGGGCGACAACGTCGAAGCGGCAGGGGTAATCGGCCCAGCGGGCCTCCTTCTGCAGGAACAGGCTGGCAGCGAGCACCAGGCGTTTCTGCTTGCGCTCATCGATACTGCCGAGGGCGCCACCGAAGTCCGCGTGCAGCCGGTAGCGGACTTCGACGAATACTACTGTATCGGTGTCGAGCATGACCAGATCAAGCTCGCCACCCTTGCATCGCCAATTCCGGGCCAGCAACTGCAGGCCTTGCCCTCGCAGGTGTTCGAGGGCTTGCTCTTCTGCCGCTTGTCCGGCCGTGCAGGGCGATGCTTGGGGCATCAGCGCGGAGTGTCCGGCAGGCGCTTGACCTGGCCGCCTGCGAACTCTGCCCAGGGCAGTTGGCGCTCGATGCGCTGGCTGGGGCTCATGGTCAGGCTGCCGGACAGGCCTTCGATGCGGTTGTCGGGCAGTGCCTTGAGCTGGCCCAGGCGCGGCGCGAGGCTATAGGCATCGACACCCATGGCGTACAGGCGACCCAGGCTGCCGGCAGCCTGTGGCCACTGTTGCACCACCTGCTGGCGCAGGCTGTTGGTGTTGTCCAGCAGCCACGGGGTTTCGCAGAAGCGGATGCCGTTCATGTCGTTGTACTGGTTCACGTCACCGCTGGCGCTGTACAGGTTGGAGGTGGCGTACACCGGTACGTCGCCTGCGTACTGGAAGTTCAGGGTCGGCTTGATCTGCTGGGCCTGCTGCGGGGTGGCTGCGAGGAAGATGAAGTCGATGTCCTGGCGGCGTGACGGTTGTGCGTCGATGTTGCCGCCTACAGTGCTTTGCAGGCTCTTGGCGCGGCCTTCGCTTTGGCGCAGCTGGAACAGGTCGGCGATCTGTTGGGCCAGGGCGACCGGTTGGGCGATGCGCTCGGCGGCCAGCAGGGTGCCGCCGTTGGCTTCCCAGTCCTGGCGGAAGGCGGCCAGCACGCGGTCACCCCATTCACCACTCGGCACCAAAGCAACGGCACGGACCAGGCCGTCGGCACGGGCGCGGCGGGACACCTCGCGTGCTTCGTCTTCGGCGGCAAGGCCGAATTGGAACAGTTGCGGCGGCGTTGTCTGGCCGGCTTCGGCGTAGTTCAGGGCGAGGGTGGTGATAGGCAGCTGCGGGTAGTCGGCCAGTTTTTTCACCAGGGGCTTTTCCAGTGGGCCGATCACCAGTTGTACCCCGGCGGCCTGGGCCTGGCGGTAGAAGTCATCCAGCGAGGTCAGGCGCGAGCTGTCGAACACTTGTACGGCGGGTGCCTGCTGGCCTGCCTGCTGGGCTTGGAAGTGGGCGGCCATGAAACCGTCGCGCAGGGCGCGGGCGACACCGGCCAGCGGGCCTTCCTGGGGCAGCAGCAGGGCAATCTTGGTCAGCGGCTGGCTGGCCAGCTCCTTGAGCTTGACCAGTGCCTGGGGCAATTGCTTGGCTGCTGGATGGTCAGGGTGCTGGCTGCGCCAGGTGTCGATGGCTGCTTGTTGCTGCTCGAGGGTGCCGGCGCTTTTCACGGCCAGGGCCAGGCTGGTCCAGCCGGCCAGGGTCTGGTCGCTGGTGGGCTGGCGCAACTGCTCGGCAGGCAACGAGGCGACCAGGGACCAGATCGCATCGTTGTTGGCGCTGGCAGCCTGATCGCTGAGCAGCGGTGCCAGCAGCACACGCTGCTGGGCGGCGGCCAGGGCCTGGCCGTCGGCTTCAAGCGCTGCTGCGTGCACGCTGTAGGTGCGCACTTGCTGCTCGGTCGGCAACTCGCCGACCCGCTGCAAGCTTGGGTGGGACAAGACGCTCAAGGCTGCCTTGGGCTGGTTGCGGCTCATGGCCAACTCCGCAGCCAGGGTGCTGGCGAACACCTGCTGGGCAGGCTTGAGCGACTCCAGGGGAGCCTGTTCGAGGATGCGTGCGGCGCGTGGGTAGTCCTTCTGCCGGAAGGCCATGTCGGCCGCGCTCAGGCGCAGCAGCGCAGCGTCTTCGGCGGACTTGCTGGAAGCCGCCTTCTCGAGCAGTTGCTCGATGCTGGCGTCCGGGGTGCGTGGCAGTTCGCCCAGGCTGGATGAGGGCGAGCTGGCGCAGGCTGCCAGCAGGGCAGCGAGACAGAGGGCTGTGAGCAGCCGCAGGCAAGCGATCATGTAAGGGTCCTGTTACTCGATCAAGTTGGTCGGCAATTGTACCCAAGCGCTGGCTGGGGCGCGATCTTGCTGACGCGGATCCTTCACTATAGGTCGCAGCGCGGGGGTGGCGTGTGAAGTTGTTTGCGCCTTGTTGCGGACGCTCGCGCTACAATGACGCCTTTGATCGGCAAGGCAGGTGTACGCAGTGACAGATGTTGCAGGGGCTTCGAAATCCATGGCGGGGACGCTTTATGTCGTCGCCACGCCCATTGGCAATCTCGATGACATGAGCGCCCGTGCGCTCAAGATTCTGGCCGATGTGGCCTTGATCGCCGCCGAGGACACCCGCCACTCGGTGCGCCTGCTGCAACATTTCGGCATCGACACGCCCTTGGCTGCTTGCCATGAGCACAACGAGCGCGACGAGGGCGGGCGCTTCATTACCCGGTTGCTGGCCGGTGATGATGTGGCGCTGGTGTCCGATGCGGGGACGCCGCTGATCTCCGACCCTGGCTATCACCTGGTGCGCCAGGCGCGTGCTGCCGGGGTCAAGGTGGTGCCGGTGCCGGGGGCGTGCGCCCTGATCGCCGCGTTGTCCGCTGCGGGCCTGCCATCGGATCGTTTCATCTTCGAGGGCTTCCTGCCGGCCAAGAGCGCCGGGCGCAAGGCGCGCCTGGAGCAGGTTCGCGAAGAGCCGCGCACCCTGATCTTCTATGAGGCGCCGCACCGCATTCTCGAGTGCCTGGAAGACATGGAAGCGGTATTCGGTGGGGAGCGGCCAGCACTGCTGGCGCGGGAGCTGACCAAAACCTTCGAAACCCTCAAGGGCTTGCCGCTGGCCGAGTTGCGCGCATTCGTCGCAGCCGATACCAACCAGCAGCGGGGTGAGTGCGTGGTGTTGGTGGCGGGCTGGAGTGCGCCGCAGGACGAGCAGGCGATCAGCACCGAAGCGCAGCGAGTGCTCGACCTGCTGCTGGCGGAGTTGCCGCTCAAGCGGGCAGCGGCGCTGGCTGCGGAGATTACCGGCGTGCGTAAGAATCTTCTGTACCAGGCTGCCCTGGATAAACAGAAAAATCAGTGACGGCCTAGAGACATCGGCGAGTTCGTGCTTGTTCTTGGGCCTCTCTGCCGTTAACCTTGTCGGCGGAGAGTCGATTGGACAGTCGCTGCCTTCTTTTGTTCCGCAAAAGAAGGGGGAGGAAAGTCCGGGCTCCATAGGGCAGAGTGCCAGGTAATGCCTGGGAGGCGTGAGCCTACGGAAAGTGCCACAGAAAATAACCGCCTAAGCACTTCGGTGCCGGTAAGGGTGAAAAGGTGCGGTAAGAGCGCACCGCACGGCTGGCAACAGTTCGTGGCTAGGTAAACCCCACTCGGAGCAAGACCAAATAGGGTTCCATACGGCGTGGCCCGCGTCGGAACCGGGTAGGTTGCTAAAGGCGTCCAGTGATGGCCGTCGTAGAGGAATGACTGTCCTCGACAGAACCCGGCTTACAGATCGACTCTCCTCCTTTCCCCTCCTGCTTTTCGATAGCAGATCCTGATTTGTAAGATCAAAAAATTCTTACTCTTAATAAATCACTTTAAGTGTCGTCGCTATCCGCCTGGATGCGTTTGACTTTTCTCCCGTTTTTCCTCCCTGGGTAATCCTTCCTCCTTCTTTTGTTGCGCTAAATCTCGGTCCTGTAAGGGTTTTCCTTATGAACGCGCCTTGACGGTGTGCCGGGCGGATTCCTATAGTGTGCGCAAGTGGCAGAAAGTGGGATGAAGTGGGTTTTCTGGCACAAAAATCCGAAAAATGTGGGAGTCGCAGTCGTGTTCCGCGGAGCCAACGCCGTCAGCCTCGATGCCAAGGGCAGACTCGCCATGCCGAGTCGGTACCGTGACGAGCTCGATTCGCGTAGCAACGGCCAGCTGATCGTGACCATCGACGCTGTCGACCCCTGCTTGTGTGTCTACCCGCTCGATGAGTGGGAGCAGATAGAAGCCAAGTTGCGTGCCCTGCCGTCCCTGCGTGAAGAAAACCGTCGCCTGCAGCGGCTGTTGATCGGCAATGCGGTGGACCTGGAGCTCGATGGCAGCGGGCGCTTCCTGGTGCCGCCGCGTTTGCGCGAATACGCCAAGCTCGACAAGAAGGCGATGCTGGTGGGGCAACTGAACAAATTCCAGCTGTGGGATGAAGATGCCTGGAACGTGGTTTCGGCAGCCGACCTTGCAGCTATTCAACAACCGGGCGCCATGCCCGATGAACTGCGTGACCTGATCCTGTGACGATAGATAGCGGCTTCAACCACATCACCGTGCTGCTCGACGAAGCTGTCGAGGCATTGGCCCTGCGCGCCGACGGTTGCTATCTGGACGGTACCTTCGGGCGCGGCGGCCACAGCCGGCTGATCCTCAGTAAGCTTGGGCCGCAAGGGCGGCTGCTGGGGTTCGACAAGGACCCTCAAGCGATTGCCACAGGGCAAGCGCTGGCGGCCGAAGACGGCCGCTTTGTCATTGTGCAGCGCAGCTTTGCCGAAATGGGTGACGAGGCGCACGCGCGCGACCTGCACGGCAAGGTTGCCGGCGTGCTGCTCGACCTGGGCGTTTCCTCGCCGCAGCTCGACGATCCGGAGCGTGGTTTCAGCTTCCTCAACGATGGCCCGCTGGACATGCGCATGAACCCCGACAAGGGCGTGAGTGCTGCCGAGTTCATCGCCAATGCCCCGGAAGAAGAAATTGCCCGGGTCTTCAAGGAGTACGGCGAAGAGCGTTTCGCCAAGCGCATGGCCCGTGCCGTGGTACAGCGCCGTGAACAGCAGCCGTTCACCCGCACGGGCGACCTGGCCGAAGTGCTCAAGGTTGCGAACCCCGCTTGGGAAAAGGGCAAGAACCCGGCTACCCGTGCCTTCCAGGGCCTGCGTATTCACGTGAACAACGAGCTGGGCGATCTCGAGACGGGTCTTGAGGCTGCATTGGATGCCCTCGAGGTTGGCGGCCGCCTGGTGGTCATCAGCTTCCACTCCCTCGAAGACCGTATCGTCAAGCTGTTCATGCGCAAGCTGGTCAAAGGCGAGGCGGATAACCTGCCACGTAACCTGCCTGTGCAGCACAAGGTCTTCGAGCCGAAGATCCGCCTTGTCGGCAAGGCGCAGTTCGCCTCCGACGAAGAACTCAAGGCCAACCCGCGGGCGCGCAGCGCCGTCATGCGGGTGGCGGAGAAGTTGCGGTGAGCCGCTTGTTCGCCAAGCCTCTTCCGGGCGGGAGCTTCCTGATGCTCCTGCTGTTCGTGGGTGTCCTGGGCTCGGCAATTGCCGTGTCCTACAGTGCCCACTGGAATCGTCAGTTGCTCAACACCCTTTATGGCGAGCTCAGCGAGCGTGACAAGGCGCAGGCCGAATGGGGCCGCCTGATCCTCGAGCAGAGCACCTGGACTGCCCACAGCCGCATCGAGAACCTGGCCACCGGCCAACTGCAAATGCGCGTGCCGAATGCCGATGAAGTGCGGATGGTGGCGCCATGATGAAGCTCGAAGGCGCTCTCTACCCCTGGCGCTTCCGCCTGGTCATTGGCCTGCTGGTCCTGATGGTGGGTGCCATTTGCTGGCGCATCATCGACCTGCAGGTGGTAGATCGCGACTTCCTCAAAGGCCAGGGCGATGCCCGCAGCCTGCGACACATCTCTATTCCTGCGCACCGTGGCCTGATCACCGACCGCAACGGCGAGCCCCTGGCCGTGAGTACGCCTGTCACCACCCTGTGGGCCAACCCCAAGGAAATGCAGGCCTACAAGGACCGCTGGCCGCAACTGGCGGCGGTGCTCGGGCAGGACGCACAGCAACTGAGCGAGCGCCTGACCCAGCAGGCCAGCAAGGAATTCATCTACCTGGTCCGCGGCCTCACACCGGAGCAGGGCCAGCAAGTGCT
This sequence comes from Pseudomonas sp. NPDC089554, assembly GCF_050280645.1. Taxonomy (NCBI): domain Bacteria; kingdom Pseudomonadati; phylum Pseudomonadota; class Gammaproteobacteria; order Pseudomonadales; family Pseudomonadaceae; genus Pseudomonas; species Pseudomonas sp. NPDC089554. Next base: position 75,505 of record NZ_JBNNVR010000012.1, on the reverse strand, counting down.
CGACCTCAAGGTGCCGGGTGTCTACGGTCTCGAGGAGTTCCGCCGCTTCTACCCGGCAGGTGACGTAACAGCGCACATGGTCGGCTTCACCGACCTGGACGACCATGGCCGCGAAGGGGTCGAACTGGCCTATGACGAATGGCTCGCCGGGGTGCCCGGCAAGCGCCAGGTCATCAAGGACCGGCGCGGCCGGCTGATCAAGGACATCCAGGTCACCAAGAACGCCAAGGCCGGCAAGGCCTTGGCGTTGTCGATCGACCTGCGCCTGCAATACCTGGCCACCCGCGAGCTGCGCAACGCCATCGCCGAGCAGGACGCCAAGGCCGGCAGCCTGGTGATCATGGACGTCAAGACCGGCGAAGTGCTGGCCATGGTCAACCAGCCCACCTACAACCCGAACAACCGTCGCAGCATGTTCCCGGCCGCCATGCGTAACCGGGCGATCATCGACGTGTTCGAGCCAGGCTCCACAGTCAAGCCGCTGTCGATGAGCGCTGCCCTGCAAAGCGGGCGCTGGAAGCCGACCGACAAGGTCGAGGTGTACCCCGGCAGCCTGCAAATCGGTCGCTACACCATCAAGGACGTGTCCAAGAGCGAAGGCCCGGTGCTCGACCTGACCGGCATCCTGATCAACTCCAGTAACGTGGGCATGAGCAAGATCGCCTTCGACATCGGCGGCGAGGCCATCTACCGCGTCATGTCGCAGCTGGGCCTGGGGCAGTACACTGGCCTGGGCTTCCCGGGCGAGCGCGTCGGCAACCTGCCGAACCACCGCGAGTGGCGCAAGGCCGAGACCGCTACGTTGTCCTACGGCTATGGCGTTTCGGTGACCGCGTTGCAACTGGTGCACGCCTACGCGGCCCTGGCCAACGACGGCAAGATGGTGCCGCTGTCGATTCTCAAACTCGACAAAGCCCCGGAATCCAACCAGGTTATTCCGAAGGAAACCGCTGAAACCCTTCAAGTCATGCTGCAGCAGGTGATCGAGGCGCCGCGCGGTGTGTTCCGTGCCCAGGTACCGTTCTATCACGTGGCCGGCAAGTCCGGCACCGCGCGCAAGGCCACGGTCGGCTCCAAGGGCTACACCGAGAACGCCTACCGCTCACTGTTCGCCGGCTTCGGCCCGATGAGCGACCCGCGTTACGCGATCGTCGTGGTCATCGACGAGCCGGGCAAGGGCGGTTACTTCGGTGGCCTGGTTTCGGCCCCAGTCTTCAGCAAAGTCATGTCTGGCACCCTGCGCCTGATGAACGTGCCGCCTGACAACCTGCCAGCTCCTGCGCCCGAGCAGCAAGCCGTCAGTGCAGCACCCGCCAAAGGAGGGCGTGGTTGATGACAATGCCATTGAGCAAGCTTTTCGCCCATGCCAGCCGCGATCCGCTGATTCGCGAGTTGACCCTCGACAGCCGCCAGGTGCGCCAGGGTGACCTGTTCCTGGCCGTGCCGGGGGCCAAGGTCGATGGCCGCGATCACATTGCCGATGCACTCGCCCGCGGCGCTGCCGCCGTCGCCTATGAAGAGCAGGGCGCCAGCGTACTGCCACTGACCGACGTGCCTCTCATTCCCGTGCGTGGCCTGGTCGGCCAGCTGTCGCAGATCGCCGGGCGCTTCTATGGCGAGCCGAGCCGCCAGTTGAACCTGGTCGGTGTCACGGGCACCAACGGCAAGACCAGCGTCACCCAACTGGTTGCCCAGGCGCTCGACCTGCTGGGCCAGCGTTGTGGCCTGATCGGCACCCTGGGCACCGGCTTCCACGGCGAGCTGCAAAGCGGGCGCCTGACGACGCCTGACCCGATTTCCGTGCAGTCGACCCTCTACGACCTCAAGAAAGCTGGCGCCAAGGCCGTGGCCATGGAGGTTTCCTCCCATGCCCTGGAGCAGGGCCGTGTCGCCGCCCTGGAATTCGACATCGCGGTGATGACCAATCTATCGCGCGATCACCTCGACTATCACGGCAGCATGGAGGCCTACGAGGCGGCAAAAGCCAAGCTGTTCGCCTGGCCGAGCCTGCGTTGCCAGGTGGTCAACCTGGATGACGATTTCGGCCGCCGCCTGGCTGCCGACTTCGCCCGTCGTCCAAGCGTCGATCATGTGGAAACCCGCCTGCTCAGCTACAGCCTGGAGAACGCTGACGCTGCCTTGTTCTGCCGTGAGGCGCAGTTTAGCGACGACGGTGTACGCGCCACGCTGGTGACCGCTCAAGGTGAGCGCACCCTGCGCAGCCAACTGCTCGGTCGCTTCAATTTGAGCAACATGCTCGCGGCGGTGGCCACGCTGCTGGCGCTGGACTATGCGCTGGACGAGATCCTCGAGGTCACCCCGCGTCTGCAAGGCCCGGTGGGCCGCATGCAGCGCCTGGGTGGCGGTGAACAGCCGCTGGTGGTGGTCGACTACGCCCACACCCCGGATGCGCTGGAGAAAGTGCTCGAGGCCCTGCGCCCGCACGCCCACGGCAAGCTGCTGTGCCTGTTCGGCTGTGGCGGCGACCGTGATCGCGGCAAACGCCCGCTGATGGCCGAAGTGGCTGAACGCCTGGCTGACACTGTGCTGGTCACCGACGACAACCCGCGTACCGAAGACCCACAGCGCATTTTCGACGACATTCGCCCCGGTTTCGCCAAGCCCACCGAAGTGACGTTCGTCGCCGGTCGTGGCGAGGCCATCGCGCAATTGATCGCCAGCGCCGCTGCTGACGACGTCATCGTGCTGGCGGGCAAGGGGCACGAGGATTACCAGGAAATCAATGGCCAACGCCATGACTTCTCCGATTTGACCGAAGCCGAAAAGGCGTTATCAGCCTGGGAGGCTCCACATGCTTAAGCCCATGACGCTCAGCCAACTGACCACCGCACTGGGCGCGCGCCACGTCGGGGCCGATGCCTCGTTCAGTGGTGTCAGCGTCGATAGCCGCAGCGTGGGTGCCGGGCAATTGTTCGTTGCCTTGGCCGGGCCGCGTTTCGATGGGCACGACTACCTGGCCGACGTAAAAGCCAAGGGCGCGGTCGCGGCCCTGGTCGAGCGCGAAGTCGAGGGTGTCGACCTGCCGCAGTTGGTGGTCGCCGACAGCCGTCTGGCGCTGGGCCAGCTCGGTGCCCTGAACCGCGCAGCCTACGACAAGCCGGTCGCGGCCATTACCGGCTCCAGCGGCAAGACCACGGTCAAGGAGCTGCTGGCCAGCATCCTGCGTACCCGTGGCCCGGTTTTGGCGACCCGCGGCAACCTGAACAACGACCTCGGTGCGCCGCTCACGCTGCTGGAGATTTCCTCCGAGCACAGCGCTGCGGTGATCGAACTCGGTGCTTCGCGCATCGGCGAAATTCGCTACACCGTGGGCCTGACTCAGCCGCAGGTGGTCATTCTCAACAATGCCGGTACCGCCCATGTCGGTGAGTTCGGCGGACCAGAGAAGATTGTCGAAGCCAAGGGCGAAATCCTCGAAGGCCTGGGTGAGGGCGGCGTCGCCGTGCTCAACCTGGACGACAAGGCGTTCGCTATCTGGCACAAGCGCGCAGGCGCACACCAGGTGCTGAGCTTCGCCCTTACCAACACCCAGGCCGACTTCCACGCCAGCGACATCGGCCGCGACGCTCGAGGCTGCCCATCCTTCACCCTGCACGCACCCAACGGCAGCGTGACGGTGCAACTGAACCTGCTGGGCACCCACAACGTGGCCAACGCCCTGGCCGCCGCCGCCGCCGCCCATGCCATGGGCGTGAGCCTGCCGGGCATCGCCGCAGGCCTTGGTGCGGTGCAGCCGGTCAAGGGCCGTGCGGTGGCTCAACTGGCGCCCAGTGGCGCGCGGGTGATCGACGATACCTACAACGCAAATCCCACCTCGATGTGCGCGGCCATTGATATACTCGCCGGCTTTTCCGGTCGCACCATCCTGGTGCTCGGGGATATCGGCGAACTTGGCCAATGGGCCGAGGAAGGCCATCGCCAGGTGGGCGAGTACGCACGGGGCAAGGTTGACGCCCTGTATGCGACGGGCACCAACATGGCGCATGCGGTCAAGGCGTTCGGCGCCAATGGCCAGCATTTCGCAACTCAAGCCGAGCTTATCGATGCCGTTCGCGTCGAAAGCGCCGGCGACACCACTATCTTGATCAAGGGCTCGCGCAGCGCTGCGATGGAAAACGTCGTGGCCGCGCTGTGCGGTTCCAGCGGGGAGAAACATTAATGCTGCTGCTGTTGGCTGAGTACCTGCAACAGTTCTACAAGGGCTTCGCGGTCTTCCAGTACCTGTCCCTGCGCGGGATCCTGGGGGTGCTGACCGCGTTGTCCCTGGCCCTGTGGTTGGGCCCGTGGATGATTCGTACCCTGCAGATCCGCCAGATCGGCCAGGCCGTGCGTAACGACGGCCCGCAATCGCACCTGTCCAAGTCCGGCACGCCGACCATGGGTGGCGCGCTGATCCTCTCGGCCATCGGTATCAGCACCTTGCTGTGGGCCGACCTGTCCAACCGTTATGTCTGGGTGGTGCTGATCGTCACCCTGTTGTTCGGCGCGATCGGCTGGGTCGACGACTACCGCAAGGTCATCGAGAAGAACTCCCGTGGCCTGCCGAGCCGCTGGAAGTATTTCTGGCAGTCGGTGTTTGGCCTGGGTGCGGCAGTCTTCCTTTATATGAGTGCGCCAACCAGCGTCGAAACTACGCTGATCGTGCCGTTCCTCAAGGACTTCACCATTCCGCTGGGCGCAGGTTTCATCGTGCTCACCTATTTCGTCATCGTCGGTTCCAGCAACGCGGTCAACCTCACCGATGGCCTCGACGGCCTGGCAATCATGCCGACGGTGATGGTCGGCGGCGCGCTGGGCATCTTCTGCTACCTGTCGGGCAACGTGAAGTTCGCCGAATACCTGCTGATTCCCTATGTGCCGGGCTCGGGCGAGCTGATCGTGTTCTGCGGCGCGCTGATCGGTGCCGGCCTGGGCTTCCTGTGGTTCAACACCTACCCGGCCCAGGTGTTCATGGGCGACGTCGGTGCGCTGGCGCTGGGTGCGGCGCTGGGCACCATCGCGGTCATCGTCCGCCAGGAAATCGTGCTGTTCATCATGGGCGGCATCTTCGTGGTGGAAACCCTGTCGGTGGTGATTCAGGTCGCGTCGTTCAAGCTCACCGGCAAGCGTGTGTTCCGCATGGCGCCGATTCATCACCATTTTGAACTCAAGGGCTGGCCTGAGCCACGCGTGATCGTCCGTTTCTGGATCATCACCGTGATTCTTGTGCTGATCGGCCTGGCAACCCTGAAACTGAGGTAAACGAGCGTGTCACTGATCGCTTCCGACCAATTCCGCATCGTTGTCGGCCTCGGCAAGAGCGGCATGTCCCTGGTTCGCTTCCTGGCGAGCCGGGGCATTGCCTTTGCGGTCGCCGACACCCGTGAGCAGCCGCCGGAACTGGAAACCCTGCGTCGTGAATACCCGCAGGTGGAAGTGCGTTGTGGCGAACTCGACCCTGAGTTTTTGTGCCGCGCCAACGAGCTGTACGTCAGCCCCGGCCTGGCCCTGGCCACCCCGGCCTTGCAGCAGGCCGCCGCACGCGGTGTGAAGCTGTCTGGCGACATCGATCTGTTCGCCCGTTATGCCAAGGCTCCGGTCGTGGCCATCAGCGGCTCCAACGCCAAGAGCACCGTGACCACCCTGGTGGGCGAAATGGCCGCCAAGGCCGGCAAGCGTGTGGCCGTGGGCGGTAATCTCGGCACGCCTGCGCTGGATCTGCTGGACGATGCGGTCGAGTTGTACGTGATGGAGCTGTCGAGCTTCCAGCTCGAGACCACCGACCAGCTCAACGCCGAAGTGGCCACGGTGCTGAACATCAGCGAAGACCACATGGACCGCTACAGCGGCCTGCCGGCCTATCACCTGGCCAAGCACCGCATCTTCCGTGGCGCACGCCAGGTGGTGGTGAACCGCCAGGACGCCCTCAGTCGGCCGCTGCCGGTGGAAGGTCGCCCGTGCTGGACCTTCGGCCTCAATGCCCCTGATTTCAAAGCCTTCGGCCTGCGTGAAGTCGATGGCGAAAAATACCTGGCGTACGAGTTCCAGACGCTGATGCCGGTGCGCGAGCTGAAAATTCGCGGCGCCCACAACTACAGCAACGCCCTGGCCGCGCTGGCCTTGGGGCATGCCGTCGGCCTGCCATTCGAGCCGATGCTCGAGGCCCTGCGCGCGTTCGCAGGCCTGGCCCATCGCTGCCAATGGGTCCGCGAGCGCAATGGCGTGAACTGGTATGACGACTCCAAGGCCACCAACGTTGGCGCCGCATTGGCGGCCATCGAAGGCCTGGGTGCCGATATCGACGGCAAGCTGGTGCTGATTGCCGGCGGTGATGGCAAGGGTGCCGATTTCGCCGCCTTGCGCCAACCAGTGGGCGAACACTGCCGCGCAGTGGTGCTGCTGGGGCGTGATGCCGAGCGCCTGGCCGAAACCCTGGGCGACGCTGTGCCGCTGGTGCGGGTCAAGACTCTCGACGAGGCCGTACAACGTTGTGCCGAACTGGCTCAGCCCGGCGACGCCGTGCTGCTGTCGCCGGCCTGCGCCAGCCTCGACATGTTCAAGAACTTCGAAGAGCGCGGGCGCCTGTTCGCCCAGGCAGCGGGGGGCTTGGCATGATCTTCAATATCATCAAGCCATACCCGTCGCCGCTGATCAGTGGCCGTGGCATCGACCTCGACTTCCCGCTGCTCGTCGGCTGCCTCGCGCTGCTGGGCCTGGGCCTGGTGATGATCACCTCGGCCTCCTCGGAAGTGGCCGCCGTGCAATCGGGCAACCCGCTGTACCACATGACCCGCCACCTCATCTACGTGGCGCTGGGCCTGGGGGCTTGTATCGTCACCATGATGGTGCCGATCGCCACCTGGCAGCGCATGGGCTTCATGCTGCTGATCGGCGCCTTCGTCCTGCTGGTGCTGGTGCTGGTGCCGGGCATTGGCCGGGAAGTGAACGGTTCGATGCGCTGGATCGGCTTCAGCTTCTTCAACGTGCAGCCCTCGGAAATCGCCAAGGTGTTCGTGGTGATCTACCTCGCCGGGTACCTGGTGCGTCGCCAGACCGAAGTGCGCGAGAGCTGGATGGGCTTCTTCAAGCCGTTCATCGTGCTGCTGCCGATGGCCGGCCTGTTGCTGATGGAGCCGGACTTCGGCGCCACTGTCGTTATGATGGGCGCTGCGGCGGCCATGCTGTTCCTGGGCGGCGTCGGTTTGTTCCGCTTCAGCCTGATGGTGGCGCTGGCGGTGGTCGCGGTGTTCGTGCTGGTGCAGGCGCAACCCTACCGGATGGCGCGGCTTATCACCTTCACCGACCCCTGGTCCGATCAATTTGGCTCCGGCTACCAGCTGACCCAGGCGCTGATCGCCTTCGGCCGCGGCGAATGGCTGGGCGTAGGCCTGGGCAACAGCGTGCAGAAGCAGTTCTACTTGCCTGAAGCGCACACCGACTTCGTGTTCTCGGTCCTGGCCGAGGAACTGGGCGTGATCGGTTCGCTGTGCACCGTGGCGCTGTTCATGTTCGTCACCATCCGCGCCTTGTACATCGGCCTGTGGGCCGAGAAGGCCAAGCAGTTCTTCGCGGCCTACATGGCCTTTGGCCTGGCCTTCCTGTGGATCGGCCAGTTCCTCATCAATATCGGGGTGAACGTCGGCCTGCTGCCGACCAAGGGCCTGACCCTGCCATTCCTCAGCTACGGCGGCAGCTCATTGGTGATCTGCTGTGCCTGTGTGGGGCTGTTGCTCAGGATCGAGTGGGAAAGCCGCACGCACCTGGGCAGCGAGGAACACGAATTCAAAGAAAGTGATTTTGCCGAGGAGCCGCATCATGGCCGCTGACGGCAAGAACATCCTGATCATGGCTGGCGGCACCGGGGGCCACGTGTTCCCGGCGCTGGCCTGCGCCCGCGAGTTCCAGGCCCGCGGCTACAGCGTGCATTGGCTGGGCACCCCACGTGGCATCGAGAACGAACTGGTGCCCCAGGCCGGGCTGCCACTGCACCTGATCCAGGTCACCGGGCTGCGCGGCAAGGGCAAACTGTCGCTGCTCAAGGCGCCGTTCACCCTGGTCAAGGCCGTGCTCCAGGCGCGGCGCATCATTCGCCAGCTCAAGCCGGTATGCGTATTGGGCTTCGGTGGCTATGTCACCGGCCCTGGCGGTGTGGCGGCGCGCCTTTGCGGCGTGCCACTGGTGATCCACGAACAGAACGCCCGCGCGGGTACTGCCAATCGTCTGCTGGTACCGCTGGCAGCACGCGTCTGCGAAGCTTTCCCCGACACCTTCACGAGCAGCGACAAGCGGCGCACCACCGGCAACCCGGTGCGTCCGGAGTTGTTCCTGGAGGCTGCGCGCGCACCTTTGCTTCAACGCCGCGCCCGTCTTTTGGTGCTCGGCGGTAGCCTGGGTGCGGAACCATTGAACAAATTGCTGCCTAAGGCCCTGTCCGAGGTGCCCGACGACCTGCGACCGGAAGTCTTCCACCAGGCTGGCAAGCAGCATGCGCCGATCACCGCCGAGCGTTATCGCGAGGCCGGGATCGAGGCTCAGGTAGAGCCCTTCATCAAGGACATGGCCCACGCCTATGGCTGGGCCGACATGGTGGTGTGCCGGGCCGGTGCCCTGACCGTCAGCGAACTCGCGGCGGCGGGCCTGCCCTCGATGCTGGTGCCCTTGCCCCACGCCATCGACGACCACCAGACCCACAACGCCCAATATCTGGCTCGTGAAGGCGCCGCCTTCCTGATGCCACAAGCGACAACTGGCGCAGCGCAGCTCGCTGAACGCCTGAACGAGGTGCTGATGCAACCCGAGAAACTCAACATCATGGCCGGCACTGCACGCCGCCTGGCCAAGCCTGCTGCAACCAGCACCGTGGTCGATATCTGCCTGGAGGTGGCCCATGGTTGAAAGCCAGAAAGCCATGCCGCACCCCAAGATGGGCCGCATTCGCCGCATCCACTTCGTCGGTATCGGCGGCGTGGGCATGTGCGGTATTGCCGAAGTGCTGCTGAACCTGGGCTATGAAGTGTCCGGTTCCGACCTCAAGGCTTCGCCGGTCACCCAGCGCCTCGAGTCGTTCGGCGCCGAGATCTTCATCGGCCACCGCGCCGAGAACGCCGCCAACGCCGACGTGCTGGTGGTGTCCAGCGCCATCAACCCGGCCAACCCGGAGGTCGCCACTGCACTGGAGCGCCGTATCCCGGTGGTCCCGCGTGCCGAGATGCTGGCCGAGCTGATGCGCTACCGCCATGGCATTGCCGTGGCCGGTACCCACGGCAAGACCACCACCACCAGCCTGCTGGCCTCGGTATTCGCCGCTGGCGGCCTGGACCCGACCTTCGTCATCGGCGGCCGCCTGACCGCAGCGGGCACCAATGCCCAGCTCGGCACTAGCCGCTACCTGATCGCCGAAGCCGACGAAAGCGATGCCAGCTTCCTGCACCTGCAGCCGATGGTGGCCGTGGTCACCAATATCGACGCCGACCACATGGCAACCTACGAGGGTGACTTCAACAAGCTGAAGAAGACCTTCGTCGAGTTCCTGCACAACCTGCCGTTCTATGGCCTGGCGGTGATGTGCCTGGACGACCCGGTGGTGCGCGAGATCCTGCCGCAGGTCCAGCGCCAGACCGTCACCTACGGTTTCAGCGAAGAGGCCGATATCCGCGCCATCAACGTGCGCCAGCAAGGCATGCAGACCCACTTCACCGTACTGCGCCGCGACTGCGAGCCGCTCGAGGTGTCGGTCAACATGCCGGGCAACCACAACGTGCTCAATGCCTTGGCCACCATTGCCATCGCCACTGACGAGGGCATCACCGACGAAGCCATCGTCCAGGGCCTGTCCGGCTTCCAGGGCGTGGGCCGTCGCTTCCAGGTGTATGGCGAGCTGCCGGTAGACGGCGGCAGCGTGATGCTGGTGGATGACTATGGTCACCACCCCACCGAAGTGGCGGCAGTCATCAAGGCCGTGCGCGGTGGCTGGCCGAGCCGCCGCCTGGTCATCGTTTATCAGCCGCACCGCTACAGCCGTACCCGCGACCTTTACGACGACTTCGTGCAGGTGCTCGGCGATGCCAACGTGCTGTTGCTGATGGAGGTCTACCCGGCCGGTGAAGAGCCGATCCCCGGTGCCGACAGCCGCCAGCTGTGTCACAGCATCCGCCAGCGCGGCAAGCTGGACCCGATCTACATCGAACGTGGCGCTGAACTCGCGCCGTTGGTCCAGCCGCTGCTACGCGCCGGCGACATCCTGCTGTGCCAGGGTGCCGGTGATGTCGGTGGCTTGGCCCCGCAACTGATGAAAAGCCCGTTGTTCGCTGGCGCCGTCGCCAAGCAGGAGAAACCGCTGTGACTAACGCCTACGACAAGCTGCACTCGACCCTCGACCCGAAAGCCTTCGGTCGCGTCGCTGTGCTCTATGGCGGCAAGAGCGCTGAGCGCGAGGTGTCGCTGAAATCCGGCGCGGCGGTGATCGAAGCGCTGACCTCGTCGGGTGTCGACGTGCTGCCGATAGATGTGGGCGACGACCTGCTCGATACCCTGCAACGCGAAACCATCGACCGCGCCTTCATCATCCTTCATGGCCGTGGCGGCGAAGACGGCAGCATGCAAGGCCTGCTGGAGTGCCTGGGCATTCCCTACACCGGCAGTGGCATCCTCGCTTCGGCCCTGGCCATGGACAAGCTGCGCACCAAGCAGGTGTGGAAGAGCTTAGGCATTCCCACGCCGCACCACGCTGTGCTGGCCAGCGAGCAGGATTGCCTCGAGGCTGCCAAGGAACTGGGCTTCCCGCTGATCGTCAAACCGGCTCATGAAGGTTCGAGCATCGGCATGGCCAAGGTGAACAGCGCCGAAGAACTGGTCGCTGCCTGGAAGGACGCCGCCCGCTATGACTCGCAGGTGTTGGTCGAGCAGTGGATCCACGGCCCGGAGTTCACCATCGCCGTGCTGCGTGGCCAGGTGCTGCCGCCGATCGCCTTGGGTACCCCGCACGTGTTCTACGACTACGACGCCAAGTACATCGCCAACGATACCCAGTACCGCATCCCGTGCGGGCTGAGTGCCGACAAGGAGCAGGAACTGATCGACCTGACCGCGCGTGCCTGCGATGCCGTTGGCATTGAAGGCTGGGGGCGGCTGGATGTCATGCAGGACGAGCAGGGGCGTTTCTGGCTGCTCGAAGTCAACACCGCACCGGGCATGACCGACCATAGCCTGGTGCCCATGGCGGCCCGAGCGGCGGGCCTGGACTTCCAGCAATTGGTGCTGGCGATCCTGGCTGCCAGTGTCGAGACGCGAGGTTAATCGTCATGCCAGGCGCGATGTTACGTCATCAGCAACCCGTGGCACCCGGCCGTAGCAAGCCGGTGCCCCGTGGTGCCAGCCGACTGGTGGCCAAGGAGCCAATGTCGGCGCGCCTGCCCAAGGCCAATTTCAGTGCGTTCAAGCGCCTGCTCTGGCCGGTGCTGCTGGTCGCTGCCGGTTTCGGCGCGTACGAAGGCGCGGTGCGCCTGATGCCCTATGCCGACCGGCCGATCACCAAGATCGCCGTGCAGGGCGACCTCAGCTACATCAGCCAGCAGGCCGTGCAGCAGCGTATTGCACCCTACGTGGCGGCGAGCTTCTTCAGCGTCGATCTGCCGGCGATGCGCACCGAGCTTGAGCAGATGCCGTGGATCGCCCACGCCGAAGTACGTCGGGTGTGGCCCGACGAGGTGGTGATCCGCCTCGAGGAGCAACTGCCGGTAGCGCGTTGGGGCGACGAAGCGCTGCTCAATAACCAGGGCCAGGCGTTCACCCCGCGTGAGCTGGCCAACTATGAGCACCTGCCGCAGCTGTTCGGGCCGCAGCGCGCTCAGCAAAAAGTCATGCAGCAGTACCAGGTATTGAGCCAGATGCTGCGCCCCATGGGCTTTTCCATCGCTCGCCTGGAGCTGCGCGAGCGTGGCAGCTGGTTCCTGACCACCGGTGCCGGTAGTGCCGGTCCAGGCATCGAACTGCTGTTGGGGCGCGACCATCTGGTGGAGAAGATGCGCCGGTTCATTGCCATTTACGACAAGACACTCAAAGAGCAGATCACCAACATCGCCCGCATCGATCTGCGTTACGCCAACGGATTGGCCGTTGGTTGGCGGGAACCGATTGCACCGACGACGGCCCAACCCGCCGTTGCGAAGAATTAGAGAGAGGCAGGACCATGGCAAACGCGCATAGCGGAAAAATGATCGTCGGGCTGGATATCGGCACCTCCAAGGTGGTGGCGCTGGTCGGCGAAGTGGCCGAAGACGGCACCCTGGAGATCGTCGGTATCGGCACCCACCCCTCCCGCGGCCTGAAGAAGGGCGTGGTGGTGAACATCGAGTCGACGGTGCAGTCGATCCAGCGCGCGGTGGAAGAAGCCCAGCTGATGGCTGGCTGCCGCATTCACTCGGCGTTCGTCGGCGTGGCCGGCAACCACATCCGCAGCCTGAACTCCCACGGCATCGTCGCGATCCGCGACCGCGAGGTCAGCCTTGCCGACCTCGAGCGCGTGCTCGACGCGGCCCAGGCCGTGGCCATTCCGGCCGACCAGCGCGTACTGCACACCCTGCCGCAGGACTACGTGATCGACAACCAGGAAGGCGTGCGCGAACCCCTGGGCATGTCGGGCGTGCGCCTGGAAGCCAAGGTGCACGTGGTGACCTGCGCGGTGAACGCGGCGCAGAACATCGAGAAGTGCGTGCGCCGCTGCGGCTTGGAAATCGACGACATCATCCTCGAGCAGCTGGCTTCGGCCTACTCGGTGCTGACCGATGACGAGAAGGAACTGGGCGTGTGCCTGGTGGACATCGGCGGCGGTACCACCGACATCGCCATCTTCACCGAGGGCGCCATTCGCCATACCGCAGTGATCCCGATCGCCGGCGACCAGGTCACCAACGACATCGCCATGGCGCTGCGTACCCCGACCCAGTACGCCGAGGAAATCAAGATCCGCTACGCCTGCGCCCTGGCCAAGCTGGCCGGCGCTGGCGAGACCATCAAGGTGCCGAGCGTGGGCGACCGTCCGCCGCGCGAACTGTCGCGCCAGGCCCTGGCCGAAGTGGTGGAGCCGCGTTACGACGAGCTCTTCACCCTGATCCAGGCCGAGCTGCGTCGCAGCGGCTACGAAGACCTGGTGCCCGCTGGCATCGTCCTCACCGGCGGCACCTCGAAGATGGAAGGCGCCGTGGAACTGGCCGAGGAAATCTTCCACATGCCGGTACGCCTCGGCGTGCCGCACAGCGTTCGGGGCCTGAGCGACGTGGTGCGCAACCCGATCTATTCAACGGGCGTGGGCTTGCTCACCTACGGGCTGCAAAAGCAGACCGAGGACTTGCCCCTGACCGGCAACAGCAGCAACAACAGCTATGGCGATGAACCTAAGGCCCCCGTGCTTGAGCGCTTCAAGCGCTGGGTCCAAGGCAACTTCTAAGTTTCAAAGCAGTAGTGGTAGGCGCAAAAACTAGAGAACAGTAAGGAGAGGGAAAATGTTCGAACTCGTAGACAACGTCCCGCAAAGCCCGGTCATCAAGGTGATCGGCGTCGGCGGTGGTGGCGGCAACGCCGTCAACCACATGGTCAAGAGCAACATCGAAGGCGTGGAATTCATCTGCGCCAACACCGATGCCCAGGCGCTGAAGAACATCGGCGCGCGCACCATCCTGCAACTGGGTACCGGCGTGACCAAGGGCCTGGGCGCTGGTGCCAATCCGGAAGTCGGCCGCCAGGCTGCCCTGGAAGACCGCGAGCGCATCGCCGAAGTGCTGCAAGGCACCAACATGGTGTTCATCACCACCGGCATGGGTGGCGGTACCGGTACCGGTGCGGCGCCGATCATCGCTGAAGTGGCCAAGGAAATGGGCATCCTCACCGTTGCGGTAGTGACCCGTCCGTTCCCGTTCGAAGGCCGCAAGCGCATGCAGATCGCTGACGAAGGCATCCGCATGCTGGCCGAAAGCGTCGACTCGCTGATCACCATCCCCAACGAGAAGCTGCTGACCATCCTGGGCAAGGATGCCAGCCTGCTGTCCGCCTTCGCCAAGGCTGACGATGTACTGGCCGGTGCCGTGCGCGGTATCTCCGACATCATCAAGCGTCCGGGCATGATCAACGTCGACTTCGCCGACGTGCGTACCGTGATGGGCGAGATGGGCATGGCAATGATGGGCACCGGCTGCGCCAGTGGCCCGAACCGTGCTCGCGAAGCCACCGAGGCAGCGATCCGCAACCCGCTGCTGGAAGACGTCAACCTGCAGGGCGCGCGCGGCATCCTGGTGAACATCACCGCCGGCCCCGACCTGTCCCTGGGCGAATACTCCGACGTGGGTAGCATCATCGAGGCCTTCGCCTCCGACCACGCCATGGTCAAGGTCGGTACCGTCATCGACCCCGACATGCGCGACGAGCTGCACGTTACCGTGGTCGCCACTGGCCTGGGTGCGCGCATCGAGAAGCCGGTCAAGGTCGTCGACAACACCCTGCAGACCGCTCACGCGGCCTACGAGGCGTCGAACCCGGCCCCGGTTCGCCAGGAGCAGTCTGCCGTCAACTACCGTGACCTGGAGCGTCCGACCGTGATGCGCAACCAGGCCCACGCGGGTGCCGCGGCAGCCGCCAAGCTCAACCCTCAGGACGACTTGGATTACCTGGATATCCCGGCCTTCCTGCGTCGCCAGGCCGATTAATGGAATTTATCAGGGGTATAAGGGTGATTGGTGTTCAGCAAAGGCCGGGTCTGATATCATTCTCAGCCTTTGTTGATACCTGTTCGCAATTTGCGCTGAAGCGGCCAATGCCATGATTAGACAACGCACCCTGAAGAATACCATCCGTGCCACAGGTGTCGGCCTGCACTCGGGCGAGAAGGTCTACCTGACCCTCAAGCCTGCGCCTATCGACACCGGCATCGTCTTCCGCCGCGCCGACCTCGACCCTGTCGTCGAGATCCCGGCACGCGCGGCCAACGTCGGCGAAACCACCATGTCGACGACGCTGGTCAACGGTGACATCAAGGTCGATACGGTCGAGCACCTGCTCTCCGCCATGGCGGGCCTGGGCATCGATAACGCCTACGTCGAGCTCTCCGCCTCGGAAGTGCCGATCATGGATGGCAGCGCCGGTCCCTTCGTATTCCTGATTCAGTCCGCCGGCCTGGAAGAACAGGACGCGCCCAAGAAGTTCATCCGCATCCTGCGCGAAGTGACCGTGGAGGAGGGCGACAAGCGCGCCACCTTCATGCCATTCGAAGGGTTCAAGGTGAGCTTCGAGATCGACTTCGATCACCCGGTTCTGCGCAACCGGACCCAAAGCGCCAGCGTCGACTTCTCCAGCACCTCGTTCGTGAAGGAAGTCAGCCGCGCCCGTACCTTCGGCTTCATGCGTGACATCGAGTACCTGCGCAAGCACAACCTTGCGTTGGGTGGCAGTGTCGAGAACGCCATCGTGGTCGATGAGGACGGCGTGCTCAACGAAGATGGTCTTCGTTACGAAGACGAATTCGTCAAGCACAAGATCCTCGATGCCATCGGCGACCTCTACCTGCTGGGCAACAGCCTGATCGGCGAGTTCAAGGGCTACAAGTCCGGACACGCGCTGAACAACCAGTTGCTGCGCAAGCTGATTGCCGAGAAAGACGCTTGGGAAGTGGTCACTTTCGAAGATGCCAGCACGGCACCGATCTCGTACATGCGCCCTGTTGCGGCCGTGTAAGTTCGAACACTCTCTAGTTCAATTGAGGCCACCTTCGGGTGGCCTTTTTTATGGCTCGGTTTTTTTGCTTGCGCGTTGCGCATGGCTGGCCAGGCGCTCCAAGGCTGCGCGCAGCTTAGGGTCGGTGATGCCTTCGGCGGTGTCGCGCAGGTTTTCGGCGGCGTTCTGCGAAAGTGCGGTGCTGTTGCTCAAGGGTTTGGGCGGTGCCACCGGGGGCTGAACCTTGAACTGGATGCGTTGCAGGTTGGCGAATGCCTCCAGGTCTTGCAGTTGGCGCTGCAGGCGCTTCTGCTGGTAGCGCAGGCGGGTGGCCCAATGGCCGTCGGTAACCACCAGTAGCAAGGTGCCATCGCGCCAGGAGGCGAGGTGACAGTGCGCTCGCGCAGCCGGCTGCAACTGGCTTTCCAGCAGGCGTTGCAGATGGGCCAGGCGCTCTGCCTGGTTGAGCAGCAGGCGTAGCGGGCGGGCCTGGCGCAACAAGGTAGAGGGGGGCTGGGCGGAAGGCGGTTTATAGGCCATGGGGATACGTAAGAGGTTACAAGATCGGCAGTCTAGCAGATGCTGGCGCCTGCACTTTCGGGTCTGAGCAATCAGGTTTCATGTTGCAGAACCTTGAAGTGTTGAAAAATGTCCCTATGTTAGAACCGCCCCGTAAAAGCGCTGTGCCAGTATCGCGGAAATCCGCTACTTTCCTCACCATCGTTTCCGGGTAGAATGCTCGTTCGCATGCGGCCCAAGGGCTGCACGGGCGACTCACGGGGCCGCCCTCCATCCCTAAGTGTGGAAGATCCTGCCGATATGTTTGCGCCTTTGTTAAAGAAACTTTTTGGAAGCAAGAACGAGCGTGAAGTGAAACGCATGCTCAAGACGGTGAATATCGTCAATGCCTTCGAAGAGAAGATGGTGGCCCTCTCCGATGAACAACTGCGGGCCAAGACCGTAGAGTTCAAAGAGCGCCTGGCCAAAGGCGAGACACTCGACCAACTGTTGCCCGAAGCCTTCGCCGTGGCGCGTGAGGCTGGCAAGCGCGTCATGGGCATGCGTCACTTCGATGTGCAGTTGATCGGTGGCATGACCCTGCACGAGGGCATGATCGCAGAGATGCGTACCGGTGAAGGCAAGACCTTGGTCGGTACCCTGGCCGTCTACCTCAATGCCTTGTCCGGCAAGGGCGTGCACGTGGTCACGGTGAACGACTACCTGGCCCGCCGCGACGCCAACTGGATGCGCCCGCTGTACGAATTCCTCGGTTGCTCGGTCGGCATCGTCTCCGCATTCCAGCCACCGGAAGAAAAGCGCGCCGCCTATGCCGCCGATATCACCTACGGCACCAACAACGAATTCGGCTTCGACTACCTGCGCGACAACATGGCCTTCAGCCAGGAAGAGAAGTACCAGCGTGAACTGAATTTCGCAGTAATCGACGAAGTCGACTCGATCCTCATCGACGAAGCGCGTACTCCGCTGATCATCTCCGGCCAGGCCGAGGACAGCTCCAAGCTGTACATCGAGATCAACCGCCTGATCCCACGCCTGACCCAGCATATCGAGGAAGTCGAAGGCCAGGTCACCCAGGAAGGCCACTACAGCATCGACGAGAAGGCCCGCCAGGTCGAACTCAACGAGGCCGGCCACCAGTTCATCGAGGAAATGCTCACCCAGGCCGGCCTGCTGGCCGAGGGCGAGAGCCTGTACTCGGCGCACAACCTGAGCCTGCTGACCCACGTCTATGCTGGCCTGCGTGCGCACAAGCTGTTCCACCGCAACGTCGAATACATCGTCCAGGAAGGCCAGATCCTGCTGATCGACGAGCACACCGGCCGTACCATGCCGGGCCGTCGCCTGTCCGAGGGCCTGCACCAGGCCATCGAAGCGAAGGAAAACCTGAATATCCAGGCCGAGAGCCAGACCCTGGCCTCGACCACTTTCCAGAACTACTTCCGCCTCTACAACAAGCTGTCCGGCATGACCGGTACCGCCGACACCGAAGCGTTCGAGTTCGCCCAGATCTACAGCCTCAACGTGATGGTCATCCCGCCAAACCGGCCGTTGGCGCGCAAGGACTTCAACGACCTGGTGTACCTGACCGCCGACGAGAAGTACGCGGCGATCATCGCGGACATCAAGGAAAGCATGACCAAGGGCCGTCCGGTGCTGGTCGGTACTGCCACCATCGAGACCTCCGAGCACATGTCGAACCTCCTGAAGAAGGAAGGTATCGACCACAAGGTGCTCAACGCCAAGTACCACGAGAAAGAAGCCGAGATCATCGCCCAGGCCGGTGCGCCAGGCTCGCTGACCATCGCCACCAACATGGCCGGCCGCGGTACCGACATCCTGCTGGGCGGTAACTGGGAGGCCGAAGTCGCCGCCCTGGACAACCCGACTGCCGAGCAGATCGCGCAGATCAAGGCTGACTGGCAGAAGCGTCACCAGCAGGTCCTCGAGGCCGGTGGTCTGCACGTGATCGCCTCCGAGCGCCACGAATCGCGCCGTATCGACAACCAGCTGCGCGGCCGTTCCGGCCGTCAGGGCGACGCCGGCTCCAGCCGCTTCTACCTGTCGCTGGAAGACAGCCTGATGCGTATCTTCGCCTCCGACCGGGTGAAGAACTTCATGAAGGCCCTGGGCATGCAGTCCGGCGAGGCCATCGAGCACCGCATGGTTACCAACGCCATCGAGAAAGCCCAGCGCAAGGTCGAGGGCCGCAACTTCGACATCCGCAAGCAACTGCTTGAATACGACGATGTCGCCAACGAGCAGCGCAAGGTGATCTACCACATGCGCAACAGCCTGCTGGCGGCGCAGAACATCGGCGATACCATTACCGAATTCCGCAACGAAGTGCTCGATGCCACCATCAGCCAGCACATCCCGCCGCAGTCGCTGCCCGAGCAATGGGACGTGGCCGGCCTGGAAGCCTCGCTGGCCAGCGACTTCGGGATCAAGCTGCCGATCCAGCAGTGGCTCGACGAGGACGATCACCTCTACGAGGAGACTCTGCGCGAGAAGCTGCTGGCCGAGATCACCACCGCCTACAACGAGAAGGAAGACCAGGCCGGCGAAGATGCTCTGCGTACCTTCGAGAAGCAGATCCTGCTGCGTGTGCTGGACGACCTGTGGAAAGACCACCTGTCGACCATGGACCACCTGCGGCACGGCATCCACCTGCGCGGTTATGCGCAGAAGAACCCGAAGCAGGAGTACAAGCGCGAGTCGTTCACCCTGTTCCAGGAACTGCTGGAGTCGATCAAGCGCGACACCATTCGCGTGCTGTCCCACGTTCAGGTCCGCCGCGAAGACCCGATCGAGGAAGAAGCCCGCCTGCGCCGCGAGGCCGAGGAACTGGCCCGTCGCATGCAATTCCAGCATGCCGCCGCGCCTGGCCTGGAGAGCGCGCTGAGCGAGGAGGGTGCCGAAGTGGCGGTGGCCACTGCGCCCGTACGTAACGAGCAGAAGCTGGGTCGCAACGAGCCGTGCTGGTGTGGCTCGGGCAAGAAGTTCAAGCATTGCCACGGGCAGATCGAGTGACCGATTGCTCGTAATATCCCTAGGGCCGCTTTGCGGCCCTGCTTTTTGATATCAACCGTTTTTCTAGGAGCGCACACATGGCTGTCGGTCTCGGTCCCTTGCCCACCCTGCACCCGGTTCCAGGTTTCGAACTCGGCATCGCCTCGGCGGGTATCAAGCGCCCTGGGCGCAAGGACGTGGTGGTGATGCGCTGCGCCGAAGGCTCCAGCGTGGCGGGGGTGTTCACCCTCAATGCTTTCTGTGCAGCGCCCGTGATCCTGTCCAAGCAGCGCGTGCAGGGCACCGTGCGCTACCTGCTGACCAATACCGGCAACGCCAATGCTGGCACTGGCGCACCAGGCCTGGCCGCTGCCGAGCGCACCTGCGCCAAGCTGGCCGAACTGACCGGCGTACCGGCTGAGTCGGTGCTGCCGTTCTCCACGGGCGTGATCGGCGAGCCGCTGCCTGTCGAGAAGATCGAAGGTGCGCTGCAAGCCGCCCTGGACAACCTGTCCGAGCACAACTGGGCCGAAGCCGCCACCGGCATCATGACCACCGACACCCTGCCCAAGGGTGCCAGCCGCCAGTTCCAGTACGACGGCAAGACCATCACTGTCACCGGTATCAGCAAGGGCGCTGGAATGATCCGTCCGAACATGGCCACCATGCTCGGCTACATCGCTACCGACGCCAAGGTCGCGCCCAGCGTGCTCAAGGACCTGATGCTCGACGGCGCCAACAAGTCTTTCAACCGCATCACCATCGACGGCGACACCTCGACCAACGACTGCTGCATGCTGATAGCCACCGGCAAGGCTGATGTGCCGGAAGTAACCGAGGCCAGCGGCCCGCTGTTCGAGGCGCTGAAGCAGGCAGTGTTCGAGGTGTGCATGGAAGTGGCCCAGGCCATCGTGCGTGACGGCGAAGGCGCGACCAAGTTCGTCACCGTGCAGGTCAACGGCGGCGGCAACCACCAGGAATGCCTTGATGTCGGCTATGCCGTGGCCCATTCGCCGCTGATCAAGACCGCGCTGTTCGCCTCCGACCCCAACTGGGGCCGTATTCTCGCCGCCGTCGGCCGTGCCGGCGTGCCCGAGCTGGATGTCAGCCTGATCGACGTGTTCCTGGGTGAGGTGTGCATCGCCAGCAAGGGCGGGCGTAGCCCGAGCTACACCGAGGCGCAGGGTTCGGCAGTGATGGCCCAGGAAGAGATCACCATCCGCATCGAGCTGGGCCGCGGCCAGTGCAGCGAAACCATCTGGACCACCGACCTGTCCCACGAATACGTGAAGATCAACGCCGAATACCGCACTTGATATACATCGGGGCCGCTTTGCGGCCCCGTGTTCCAATTCCATGGAGCCGAACCATGAGCTACCACCTGATCATCGGCGACAAGCTGTATTCCTCCTGGTCGCTGCGTGGCGCCCTGGCCCTCGAGCTGGCTGGTGCGCCCTACGAAGAAACCCTGATCAAACTCAATCAGCCCGACACCCGCGCGCGCCTGCTGGCTTACTCCGCCACCGGCAAGGTGCCGTTGCTCAAGACCGAGCACGGAATCATCGCCGACTCCCTGGCAATCGCCGAATACCTCAACGAACAACACCCCGAAGCCCAGCTGTGGCCCGCAGATATCACGGCCCGCGCCCAGGCGCGTTCGGCCTGCGCGCAGATGCACAGTGGCTTCTTCGCCCTGCGCGGCGCCATGCCGTTCGACCTGTCACGTGACGAGGCGCTGGAAAGCGTGGCGCTGGACGTGCAGGTGGATATCGACCGTATCGTCGCACTGTGGGCCGAATGCCGCCTGGCGGCCAAGGACAGCGGCTCGTTCCTGTTCGGCAAGCCAAGCCTGGTCGATGCCTTCTTCGCACCTGTAGCCGTGCGTCTGCGCACCTACCGCGTGGAGGTGCCCGCCGAGGCGGCCGCCTACATCGAGACGATCTACAACTGGCCGGCCTTCCAGGCCTGGCAGAAAGCGGGTTTGGCGGAGCGTGAAGGGTGAAGCGTATTCATGTGGTAGCCGCCGTCATTCGGGGCGGCGATGGACGCATTCTCATCGCTCGCCGTGCCGATACCCAGCACCAGGGCGGCCTGTGGGAATTTCCTGGCGGCAAGGTGGAGCAGGGCGAGAGCGTCGAGGTCGCGCTGGCCCGTGAGCTGCGCGAAGAGCTGGGTATCGAGGTCAGCCACTCGCGACCGCTGATCAAGGTCAGCCACGATTATCCGGATAAACAGATACTGCTGGACGTGCGTGAGGTCGATGCCTTTACCGGTGAACCTCATGGCGCGGAAGGCCAGCCGCTGGCCTGGGTGGCGCCGAGGGACCTTGGGCAGTATGAGTTCCCCGAGGCCAACAAGCCGATCGTGGCCGCTGCACGCCTGCCGCACCAGTACCTGATTACGCCTGATGGCCTGGAGCCGCCGGAGCTGTTGCGCGGTATCCAGAAAGCTGTTGCCAGCGGTGTTCGTCTGGTCCAGCTGCGTGCGCCGGACATGTACGACCCCAAGTACCGCGATGTTGCGGTGGATGCGGTCGGGCTGTGCGCAGGCAAGGCCCAGCTGATGCTCAAAGGGCCCTTGGAGTGGCTGGGCGATTTCCCCTCGGCGGGTTGGCACCTGACCGCTGCGCAGTTGCGCAAGTATGCGGCCAATGGCCGGCCGTTCCCGACGGCGCGCTGGTTGGCGGCGTCGTGCCACAACGCCGAGGAGTTGGCGTTGGCCGAGCAGATGGGGGTGGATTTTGTCACCTTGTCGCCGGTGCAGGCCACCCAGACTCACCCCGAGGCGGTGCCCATGGGCTGGGATGAGGCTCAGCGCTTGATCGCCGGGTTCAACCAGCCGGTGTTTCTGTTGGGGGGCGTTGGCCCTGCTGAGTGCGAGCGCGCTTGGGCTGCCGGGGCGCAAGGTGTAGCAGGGGTTCGAGCGTTCTGGCCTGACAATTGAGTAAAGGGGCCGCTATGCGGCCCTTCGCGGCGGTTCGGCGCCCCGACAAGCCCGCTCCTACAGATACCGCGCGGAACCTGTATGAGCGGGCTTGCCCGCGAAGGGCTGCAACGCAGCCCCTCGATCAGTCAACCTCCAGGCTTGGCCGCCGCCTGCCACAACACCTCAGCCACCCCCTGGCGCCGCCCGATGATCCGCGCTGCCACGAACAACAGGTCGGACAGTCGGTTGATATACGCCAAGCCAACCCCCTCCAAGGGTTCGAGCGCATTGAGCTGCTGGCAGCGCCGCTCTGCCGCACGCGCCTGGCTGCGGCACACATGGGCCTGGGCCACCAGTGCCGAGCCACTGGGCAGGATGAAGTTTTTCAACGGCCCCAACTCTTCGTTCCAAACGTCGATGGCCGCCTCCAAGCGTTCCACTTCGACAAGGTCCAGGGCCTGGTAGCTGGGCATCGCCAGCTCGCCGCCAAGGTCGAACAGGCGATGCTGACAGGGCGCCAGCACCTCGCTGACCTCCGTCAAGCCCTGCTCATCCAGCCCGGCCAGCAACAACCCCAGTTGGCTGTTGAGGCTATCCACCTCGCCAATGGCTTCGATGCGCGGGTGGTCCTTGGGCACCCGGCGGCCATCGCCCAGGCCGGTTTCGCCCTTGTCGCCGGTGCGGGTGTAGATCTTCGACAGGCGATAGCCCATGTCATGCCTCCGTGTTGGCCGGTACTGCCTGCCCCGGCGGGCTCAGGGGCAGGCGCAGGGTGAAGCAGGTGCCCTGGCCCGGGGTGGAGTGCACCTCCATCTGCCCCTTGTGGTTGTTGGTGATGATGAAATACGACACTGACAGGCCCAGCCCGGTGCCCTGGCCGATCTCCTTGGTGGTGAAGAACGGCTCGAAGGTGCGCTTGCGTACCGCCTCCGGCATGCCGATGCCGTTGTCCTCGACCTGGATCTCCGCCCACGGCGGGTTGAGCCGGGTACGCAAGGTGATACGCCCCGGCTCGCTGGGCCGTGGGCGTTGGTGAATGGCCTGGGCGGCGTTCTTCAGCAGGTTCAGCAGCACTTGCTCCAGCTCGTTGGCGGTGCACGGCACCGGGCCCAGGCCGGGGTCGAACTGGCGCACGATGGCCTGGCCCTTGAAGTCGAAACCGATGGTCAGGTCGAAGTCGTTGCCGGCAATCTCCACGGCCTGGTCGATCAAGGCCGGCAGGTCGCACGGCGCCAGTTGGCGGTTGCTGCGGCGGCTGAAACTGAGCATGTGGGTAACGATCTTCGCCGCCCGCGCCCCGGCTTGCTGGATACCATCGAGCAACTGCGGCACTTCGCGGCCTTGCAGGTAGCGGTTGACGTCGGCCAGGTCGATGCCCTGCTCGCTGGCTTGTTCCTGGTTGCGGGCCAGCTCCGGCGACAGGCGCCTACGAATGTTCTGCACGTTGTGCAGGATGGCGCCCAGCGGGTTGTTGATCTCATGGGCCATGCCGGCCGCCAGGCCTCCTACCGAAAGCATCTTCTCCGACTGCACCATCATTTCCTCCAGCGACAGGCGCTGGGTGATGTCGTCGATGCGGATCACCACGCCGCGGCCACCACCGCCCATCAGTGGGTAGAAGGTCAGGGCGTAGTGGCGCACGTCCTCGCCCTTGGACCAGGTGACCCGCTCGATCTTCGCCACGCGGTGCTTCTCGACGCTTTCCTTGAGCTGCGCCAGGAACGGCTTGAGCGGCTCGAAGGCGATGAAGATCGGCTGGTTCAGCGCCTCATCAAGCGGCGTGCCGGAAAGCACGGTGGCTTCGTGGTTCCACTGGGTGACGTAGAGCTGCTCGTCGAGGGCGATCAGCGCCGAGGGCATGGAGTCGATGATGCTGTTGAGGTAGTTCTGGAAACCGGTGAGCTTCTTCTCGATCTTGCTTCGCACCTGCACTTCCAGTTCCAGCTTGCGGTTGGTGTAGCGGGTTTCCTCGGCCAGGCCCTGGGCCTGGTCGTAGGCCGACTGGAACTCGTCACGGGTGCGCTTGAGTTGCTGCTCGCGCGCCTCGATGCGCGACAGCATGGTGTTGAAGGCCTGGCCCAGGCTGCCGATTTCATCGTCATTGCCGCGCTGGGCGCGCAGGGCATAGCTCTCTTCGCGGGTGACCTGGCGGGTAAGCTCTTCCAGGCTGTTGATCGGCTGGGTGATCAGGCGCTTGATTTGCCGGGCAATCACCACCCACAGCAATATGCTGAACACCAGGATCGCCAGGCTTGCCGACAGCGTACCGGTGTAGAACGCGGTGGGCAGCTCGCTGCTGGCTACCAGCAACAGGTGCGCAGGGGGGCTGTCGGGGCGGGGCAGGGCGATCAGCTGGGTGCTGCGAAACTCCATCAGGCGCCAGCCGTCGACATGCCGGTAGTGCCTGGGCAGCGCCAGCGGTTCGCCATGCTGCAACTGCGCGAGCAGACGTCCATCGCTGGCATAGACTGCGGCGGCACGTAGCGGTGAGTAGCTGTCGAGCTCCTTGAGCAGGGCGTTGGCGCCTTCCTCCGAGTCGCCTGCACGGCTCGACAGCTGCGGGTTCGACACCAGTTTTCCGATGGTCTGCAGCGCCTGGGGTGCCATGCTTTCCTGGGTGATCCAGTAGGCGGCACTGATGAACGCCAGGTTGGCCACCAGCAGGATGGTCACCAGCAGCACCAGCAGGGCCGCCAGCAGCTTCTGTCCGACCGGGAGGTTTTCCAGGCGTTGGCGCAGTGTCATGGGCAGGGTTTAGTCCTTCTCTGGTTTCGGGTGCCGGTTCAGGCGCTGGGCAGTCCGCGCGCACGCAGGTTATCGACCAGGCGCCGGTGCAACTGTTCCAGCCGGTCGATAGCAACGCCGTGACGCGCAGCGCTGCGGCACGCGTGGCCGAGCAGGTAGTGCACCTCGGTGCGCCGGCCATGGTGCACGTCCTGGTACATGGAAGAGTAGTTGGCGGCGGTGGCGAGGATCACTCGCTGTACTTCCTCGTCGAGGTTTTCGGCCGCCAGGGGCTGGCCGCAGCGTTGCAGCAGCACGGCGAGTTCCTCGCACAGCCCGCAGACTTCGGTGAGGTGCCCGAGCAGCCCGCCATTCTGGCAGTCGTGCAGCACGGTCAGTGGGTTGATCGCGCAGTTCAGTGCCAGCTTGCGCCACAGTCGGCTGAGGATGTCCGGTGTCCACTGTGCCGGGATCCCGGCCTCATGCAGGTCGGCGAACCACTCGGGCGGCGTTGGCTTGGCCGGGTCGCCCAACCAGTTGAAGCCGTGACCGGCGAAATTCACCCGCCAGTCCTGCTCGCGGAATGCACCTTCGGTGCTCGAGGCGAAGATGCAGCGCGCATGGGGCGCCTGCTCGGCCACCTCGTCCTGGCTGCCCAGGCCATTTTGCAGCAGCACGATCTCGGCGCCGTGGGCCAGTCGAGGCGCCAGCCGTGCCACGGCCGGTGCAGCGTCGTAGGCCTTGCAGGCCAGCAGCAAGCGGTGGATGGGCCCTGGGGCATCGTCGGTTTGCGCGGGAATGGCGTAGCGGCAGACGCGCTCCTGCTCGACCAGGGTCAGGCCGCCGGCGGCCTGGTAGGCGGCCAGGCGCTGCGTATCGCGCAGGATCAGGCGCACCGCCTTGCCCGCCCGCGCCAGGCGGCAGGCCCAGAGGCTGCCGAGGCTACCGGCGCCGAGAATATGCCAGGTGCTGCTCATCTGCGTTTCGCAACCCGTTATAATGAGCCCGCATTTTAACCCTCAAAACCGACGCGCTCCATCGTCAGGCCTGCTTTGGGCAGAGTCCTCACCGAGCGCGGTTTTCATGTATGGAGAAAAACCAATGCCTTCGTTCGACGTGGTATCGGAACTGGACAAGCACGAAGTCACCAACGCCGTGGACAATGCGGTGAAGGAACTGGACCGTCGCTACGACCTGAAGGGCAAGGGCAGCTTCGAGTTCAAGGACAAGGAACAGACCGTGCTGCTCACCGCAGAGGCCGAGTTCCAGCTCGAGGCGATGGTCGAGATCCTGCGCCTGGCCCTGGTCAAGCGCAAGATCGACGTCAAGTGCCTGGAGGTCAAGGACGCCTATCCATCCGGCAAGGAAATGAAGCAGGAAGCCAAGTTCCGCGAAGGTATCGACAAGGAGCTGGCGAAGAAGATCGTCGCCCATATCAAGGACGCCAAGCTCAAGGTCCAGGCCGCCATCCAGGGCGAGCAGGTGCGGGTCACCGGCAAGAAGCGCGACGACCTGCAGGAGGCTATCGCCGCCCTGCGCGCCAAGGAATTCGACATGCCGCTGCAGTTCAACAACTTCCGCGACTGACCGGGCTCTGCCAGGAACCTTGGATGGCGCAGTGATGTCCATCGGTTCCTGTGGCCGTGGAATTTCTTGCGGCCGGATTGACCGCTGGACATGCCGCTCGGCATGAGGAGATGAATATGGATTTGAACGCCGAAGTCGACCAGTTGATGCGCGAGTCGCAGACCTGGATACCGCTCATCATGCAATACGGTAGCCGCGTCATGCTCGCGCTGCTGACCCTGGCCATTGGCTGGTGGGTCGTCAACAAGCTCAGCGACCGCCTCGGCAAGCTGGTGGGTATGCGTGCCGACGCCGCGTTGCAGGGCTTTATCAGCACCCTGGCCAACATCGTGATGAAGGTGCTGCTGTTCATCAGCGTGGCTTCGATGATCGGCATCGAGACCACCTCGTTCGTTGCGGCCATCGGTGCGGCGAGCTTGGCGGTCGGCCTGGCTTTGCAAGGCAGCCTGGCGAACTTCGCCGGCGGGGTGTTGATCCTGATGTTCCGCCCGTTCCGCATCGGTGACTGGATCGAGGCCCAGGGCGTGAGCGGCACCGTGGACAGCATCCAGATCTTCCATACCGTGCTGCGCACCGGCGACAACAAGACCGTCATCATGCCCAACGGCGCGCTGTCCAACGGCATCATCACCAACACCAACCGCCAGCCGACCCGCAAGGTGGTGTTCGATGTAGGCGTGGACTATGAGGCCGACCTGCAGAAGGCGCGCAACGTGCTGCTGGAGCTGGCCCAGGACCCTCGCGTGCTGCCGGACCCTGCGCCGCAGGCGGTGGTGGCGACCCTGGGCGACAGCTCGATCACCGTGTCCCTGCGCCTGTGGACCAAGACTGCCGACTACTGGGACGTGATGTTCATGCTCAACGAGCAGGCCCGCGATCGCTTGCGTGCCGAGGGCATCGACATTCCCTTTCCGCAGCGAGTGATTCGCGTGGTGCAGGAGCCAGCGGCGCAGTAATATCTCGCTGATATCGTTGGGGCCGCTGCGCGGCTCTTCGCGGGCAAGCCCGCTCCTACAGGTTCTACGCAGATTCTGTAGGAGCGGGCTTGCCCGCGAAGAGCCACGCAGCGGCCCCAGTATTTTTGGCATACAAATCGATTCCTGCCTAAACATGAAACCACTGCTGTACATCACTCCCCTCAGGGCCTTGCTGTTCGGCCTGACCCTGGCCCTGTTCGAGCTGCTCACCTACCTGGCCAGCGACGCGGTCATGCCGGCCATGCCGGTAGTGGTCGATGACCTGAACGCCAGCCCCGAATACATCCCCCACGCCCTGAACCTTTACCTGCTTGGCGGTGTGGTGTTGCAGTGGCTGATCGGCCCACTGGCCGACCGCTATGGCCGTCGCCCGCTGTTGCTGGTGGGCTGCGCGTTCTTCGGCCTGGCGTGCCTGGCGACCTTCTGGGTGCACGACATCGGCCTGTTCAACCTGCTGCGGCTGTTGCAGGGCATCGGCCTGGGCTTCGTGGTGACAGTCAGCTACCCGGCCTTGAACGAGGCCTTCAGCGAGGCCGACGCGGTACGCATGATGGCGCTATTGGCCAATATCGCGCTGTTGTCGCCGCTGCTCGGGCCTTTGGTCGGCACCCTGATGCTGCAATGGCTGGACTGGCGCTGGCTGTTCGTGGCCTTCGCGGTGGGCGCTGTGCTGTGCTTCGTGCTGCTGCATCGGCTGATGCCCGAGACCCTCGGCGTGGAGCGTCGCGACGGCTCGACACTGCCGTTCACGCCGATCCACCTGCTGCCATTGCTCGCCGCCTATGGGCAACTGCTGCGCAACCGCAGTTTCGTTGCCGGTAGTGCGGCGCTGGGCCTGGTCAGCCTGCCGTTGATCGGCTGGATCGGCCTGTCGCCAGTGCTGTTGATCCACGATGAGGGCCTGAGCACCATGGCCTACGCGCTGTGGCAGCTGCCGGTGTTCGCGGGCTTGATTCTCGGCAACCTGATCATCAACCGCATTGCCGACCGCTACCCGTTGCCGAGCCTGGTACGCGGTGCGCTGTGGCCGTATCTCGCTGGCCTGTGCCTGATGGTGCTGGCGACCTGGCTGTGGCCGACGGTGCCGAGCGTGGTGGCGGGTATGGCGCTGTACGCCCTGGGCCTGGGCGTGGCCAATGCGGTGCTGTACCGCATGACGCTGTTCTCCAGCACACAGAGCAAGGGGTTGGTGTCGGCGATGTTGGGGATGATCACCATCGCTTTGCTGGGCCTGGGCGGCGTGCTGCTGGCGATGCTCGGCGGTGGCGCGAGCCTGCTGCATTTCGCGCTGCTCGCAGGTGTGGCCGGGGTGCTGGCGCTATGGCCATTGCGGTATGTGGTCGGCGGGCGGCCTGGGGAAGGGGCGGTGGCGCAGTAGGTGGTTTAGCTGCACCGGCCCCTGACAGGGCCGGTACAGCGTAACGGCAAACTCAGGGCTGCTGCTCGGCCGTCTGGTTTTCCACCGGCGCAGGCTTGCCCTTGCCGGCCTCCTGGCGCCAGTGCAGGGCGATCAGGATCAAGGTCGGTACACCCAGCAATGCGGTAATCAGGAAGAAGTCGTGATACCCGAACTTCTCCACCATCACCCCGGAATAGCCACCGATCAGCCGCGGCAACAGCAGCATGATCGAGCTCAGCAGTGCGTACTGGGTGGCGGAGAACTTCAGGTTGGTCAGGCTCGACAGGTAGGCGACGAACGCCGAAGTGGCCATGCCCGAGCTGAAGTTGTCCAGGGAAATGGTCACCACCAGCATTTCCAGGTTCGGCCCCATGTCGGCCAGCATCACGAACATGATGTTGGTGCCGGCCGAGGCTACGCCGCCGATGAACAGGATGGGCAGGATGCCGAAGCGTACGATCAGTAGCCCGCCGATACCTGCACCGACCAGGGTCATGATCAGGCCGAAGATCTTGCTGACGCTGGCGATCTGGTCCTTGGTGAAGCCCATGTCGATGTAGAAGACGTTGGCCATCACCCCCATGACGGTGTCCGACATGCGATAGGTGGCGATCAGCCCCAGCAGCAGCAAGGCCTGCCAGCGGTAGCGCACGATGAAGTCGTTGACTGGCGTGAGCACCGGCGCCAGGCCGCGTCGGCCCATGGACGACAGGCAGGCCCAGGTCAGCAGTGCGTAGAGAATCAGGCGCAGGAAGGCGCGGTCTTCGAGCAGCAGGTCAAGCACCGTCGCATCGCCGAACACCACGCTGGACCAGTCGGTATTGAACATCTGGGTGAAACTGGCCGGCACCGATACCAGCAGGATGATCAGCACGAACACCGACACCAGTTGGTGCATCAGGCCATAACGCGCGGCGGAGAGCTGCGTGCGCAGCGGCACGGGCGGCTCGCGCATCACCAGGGTGGTGAACAGCGCGGGCAGCATCAGCACGCCGAACAGCACATAAGTGCCGGTCCAGGCCTTGTGCAGGTAGCTGAAACCGGTGGAGCCGAACCATTCGGCAAAGAACAGCGCACCCGCGGTGGCAAGCAGCGCGGCAACCCGGTAACCGGCCATGTAGCTGGCAGCGAGGGCGGCCTGGCGCTGGTCGTCGGCAATTTCCAGGCGATAGGCGTCAACGGCGATGTCCTGGGTGGCCGAGGCGAATGCCACCAGCACCGCCAGGGCGATCAACCAGGAAAGATGCTTCTGCGGGTCGCACAGGCCCATGCCGACCAGGCCAACCACCACCAGCACTTGCGACAGCAACAGCCACGAGCGACGACGGCCCATTTTGCCGAGCAACGGCAAGCGCCACTGGTCGAGCAGCGGCGACCAGACCCATTTGAACGCGTAGGCCAGGCCGATCAGGCTGGCATAGCCAATGGTTTCGCGGGCTACGCCAGCTTCGCGCAGCCATACGGAAAGGGTGGAAAACACCAGCATGTAGGGCAGGCCGGCGGCAAAGCCGAGCAGCAGAAGCACCAGGGTCGACGGGCTGGCATAGGCAGCGAGCGCAGCGCGCCAGGTTTTACGGGGCATGGGCCAACATCTGCCTCAAATTTGCTAACACAAAGCGCGCACTCTAACCGCTGTGCTCCATTGGGCGCCAGCCATGGCGCGACATATCCACACGATTATTGGCCATATTCACACCTTCTGCGCGCAACCTTGCTCGTTGTTCGTCGCCTGAGGGTGTGCCAAGCGCCAGGCTCAACCGGCCGCCCGCGCCGAGTACCCGGTGCCAGGGCAGGCGCGTGTCGGCTGGCAACTGCCCCAAAGTGCGTCCTACCCAGCGTGCGGCGCGGCCCAGCCCGGCCAGTTCGGCGAGCTGGCCATAGCTCACCACCTTGCCAGCAGGCACTTGCCCGAGCACGGAATACAGCGCCGTTCGTCGGGCCTGGGCATCTTCCGACGCGCTGCCTGATACGCCGAACATCAGCGGATGACGGGGCACACGGCAAATGAGCCGTGGCCGTGTAGGTAAATGAGAAGGGAACTCGTTGGCATAGGCTGGGTCTGTCGTTGTTCTGACCTTCGATAGCTGGATAATGCCCGGCTTTTTACCTCAAACCGAGCCCGTATCTGCTTATGTATTCTAGAGCCTTGTTGTGCATCCTCGCTGCCTCGCTTAGCGCCCCCGCCCTGGCCGACACCGTATGGATGAAGAACGGTGACAGGCTTACCGGCAAGATCAAGGTGTTCGATGGTGGCAAGCTGCTGCTGGAGACCCCCTACGGCGGCAATATCGCCCTGGACTGGAAACAGGTCCAGACCTTGGAAAGCGACCAGGAACTGCTGGTCAAGCAAGATGCCTACAGCGGCGAGCGCGCCAAGTCGCTCAAGGCCGCCGAGGACGGCAAGGTCACCCTGGCCAATGGCGACACGCCCAAGACCGTCGAACTCGGCAGCATCGAGCAGATCATGAAGCCGCGCCCACTGGTGGAAGACTTCCTGTGGAAGGGCAACGTCGACCTGGCGATGGACTACAAGCGCGCCGAGAACGACACCGACGACTACGACGTCAGCTTCAAGACCACCGCGCGCCACGGCCGCTGGCGGCACAACGCCGAAGGCGAGTACAACCGCGAGACCAAGGACGACATCACCACCACCAACAACTGGAGCGCCGAGTACGCCCTGGACCGCTTCATCACCGAGAAGTGGTTCTGGCAGGGGCGCGTGGAGTACAAGCGCGACCAGATCGAAGACCTGGCCCGCCAGCGCACGGTGGGTACTGGCCCGGGCTACCAGTTCTGGGACGACGAACTGGGGGCGTTCTCGCTGGGTGGCTTGATCAACCGCACCGACTTCGAGTACCGCGACGGCGGCAAGGACAACTTCTATGCTGCGGCGGTGAAGTGGGACTACAACCGTTACCTCATCGGCAAGACCGTGGAGTTCTTCACCAATGGCGAGCTGGGCAAGCCGCTGGGCGGCGTGGCCGACTACTCGCTGGATGCCGAGGTGGGGCTGCGCTACAAGGTCACCGAGTGGGCTTCACTCAACCTCAAGGCGGAAAAGGACATCATCGAGGGCAGCAGCGACGGCGACCTGGACAAGACCCGCTACACCGCAGGGTTCGGCGTGGCCTGGTAAGTCCAGCTACAAGTGGTAGGCCAAACTTGCTTTTCTCGCCGCTTGTAGCTTAATAGCTCGCAATTGATTTTCATTCGCCGAGGATCTCGATTGTGAGCTCGAATGCCATCCGCCCCGCCCGCGAACTGCTGCTCAAGGAGTATCGCGGGGTGCTGTCCACCTTATCCAAGTCGATGCCGGGCTTCCCCTTCGGCTCGGTGGTGCCCTATTGCCTCGACGCCGAGGGCCACCCGCTGATCCTTATCAGCCGTATCGCCCAGCACACTCATAACCTGCAAAAGGACGCCAAGTGCTCGTTGCTGGTCAACGAGCGCGATGCCGAGGATGTACAGGCCGTGGGGCGCCTGACGGTGATGGCCGAGGCGCGCAAGCTGGTCGACGAACAGGCCATCGAGGCCGCGGCCGAGCGCTACTACCGCTATTTCCCCGATGCCAGCAACTACCACAAGGCCCACGATTTCGACTTCTGGGTGCTGGAGCCGGTGCGCCATCGCTATATCGGCGGTTTCGGCGCGATCCACTGGCTCGACCAGGTCACCCTGGCCAACCCTTTTGCCGGCAAGGCCGAAACCAGCATGATCGAGCACATGAACAGCGATCACGCCAATGCCATTGCCCACTACGTAGCGCTGACCGACTTGCCGCGCAGCGTTCCGGCAGAGCTGGTCGGCATCGACAGTGAAGGCATGCACCTGAGGATCGGCCAGGCGGTTCACTGGCTGCCGTTCCCCAGCACCTGCAATACGCCGACACAAGTCCGCGAAGCCTTGGTACTGCTGGCTCGCGCCGACCAATGGCCCGACGTGGTAGCGGCCGAGGGTTGAAATAGCGAGCACGCGCATCCATCTGGGGTCTTATTGGAAGGTTGTCTTCCGTTGAGGGTCGCTTGATGCGTGTTTTCCTACTGCTGTTTCTAATTTTTCCGGTGCTGGAGCTGTTCGTTTTCGTCAAGGTCAGCGCCGCCATCGGTTTCTTCCCCGCGCTGCTGCTGATCATTGCCGGCTCCGCCCTGGGTGTGCTGGTGATGCGCGTGGCAGGCCTTGCCACGGCATTGCGTGCCCGTGAGAGCCTGCAACGTGGCGAGCTGCCCGCCGAGGACATGTTCCAGGGCCTGATGCTGGCCGTGGGTGGTGGCTTGCTGTTGCTGCCGGGCTTCATCAGCGATGTGCTGGGCCTGCTGTGCCTGTTGCCCTTCACCCGCAGCCTGGTGGCGCGCAAGTTGCGCCAGCGTGCCGAGGAGCAGAGCATGCGCCAGCGTGCTTTCCAGGACGATCCGCTGCAGGCTCGCCCGAACCCTTCCGGCCATCGCCCCGATGTCATCGAAGGCGAGTACGAGCGTCGCGATAAATAATCGCTGATGCGATCAGCGTTTGAAAAAAAATCCCCGGACAAACCTTGTAATCGATTCTGGCGACCCTATGTAAGGGTCACCGCAAGGTTTCTGGTGGCAACACCAGACATGACACAGAGGGTTCGCCCCATGCGGGCCCTGACCGGCAACGCCGGATAGCCTCAACCTGCCGGTCTCGATACCGGCCGATGAAAACCACAATTTGGGAGATCGCAATGAAGCTTCGTCCTCTGCATGACCGCGTCGTCATCCGTCGCAGTGATAAAGAAACCACCACCAAGAGCGGCCTCATCCTGTCGGCTTCGGCTTCCGAAACGCCAAACCGTGGCGTAGTCGTTGCCGTGGGCACCGGTCGTGTTCTGGATAACGGCGAAGTCCGTGCAATGGCCGTGAAGGTCGGTGACGAGGTGGTCTTCGGTCCTTATTCGGGCAGCAACACCGTGAAAGATGGAGACGAAGAGTTCCTGGTAATGGCTGAGAACGAAATTCTCGCTGTTGTCGAAAAATAAGTTCCCAGACTCCCTGCTCAAAGAATTCCAAGGATTAAACGATCATGGCTGCTAAAGACGTAAAATTCGGCGATTCCGCCCGTAAGAAAATGCTCGTTGGTGTCAACGTTCTGGCTGACGCTGTAAAAGCCACCCTCGGCCCGAAAGGCCGCAACGTTGTCCTGGCCAAGAGCTTCGGCGCGCCGACCATCACCAAAGACGGTGTTTCGGTCGCCAAGGAAATCGAACTGAAAGACGCCTTCGAGAACATGGGCGCCCAGCTGGTCAAGGAAGTCGCTTCCAAGGCCAACGACGCTGCCGGTGACGGCACCACCACCGCTACCGTCCTGGCCCAGGCCATCGTCAACGAAGGCCTGAAGGCCGTTGCCGCCGGCATGAACCCAATGGACCTGAAGCGCGGTATCGACAAGGCCACCGCTGCCGTCGTCGCCGAGCTGAAGAACCTGTCCAAGCCATGCGCCGACTCCAAGGCCATCGCCCAGGTAGGTACCATCTCCGCCAACTCCGATACCTCCATCGGTGAAATCATCGCCGAAGCCATGGAAAAAGTCGGTAAAGAAGGCGTGATCACCGTTGAAGAAGGCTCGGGCCTGGAAAACGAACTGTCCGTCGTAGAAGGCATGCAGTTCGACCGTGGCTACCTGTCGCCGTACTTCGTCAACAAGCCAGACACCATGGTCGCCGAGCTGGAAGGCCCGCTGCTGCTGCTGGTCGACAAGAAGATCTCCAACATCCGCGAACTGCTGCCAGTACTGGAAGCCGTTGCCAAGGCCGGTCGCCCGCTGCTGATCGTTGCCGAGGACGTCGAAGGTGAAGCGCTGGCCACCCTGGTGGTCAACAACATGCGCGGCATCGTCAAGGTTGCTGCGGTCAAGGCACCTGGCTTCGGCGACCGCCGCAAGGCCATGCTGCAAGACATCGCCACCCTGACCGGCGGCCAGGTCATCTCCGAGGAAATCGGCCTGACCCTGGAAACTGCCACCCTGGAGCACCTGGGTAACGCCAAGCGCGTGATCCTGTCCAAGGAAAACACCACCATCATCGACGGCGCTGGCGCTGACGGCGACATCGAGTCGCGCGTCAAGCAGATCCGCGCCCAGATCGAAGAGACTTCCTCGGACTACGACCGTGAGAAGCTGCAAGAGCGCCTGGCCAAGCTGGCTGGCGGTGTTGCCGTGATCAAGGTCGGTGCTGGCACCGAAGTCGAGATGAAAGAGAAGAAAGCCCGCGTTGAAGACGCCCTGCACGCTACCCGCGCAGCCGTCGAAGAAGGCGTGGTGCCTGGCGGTGGTGTTGCCCTGGTTCGCGCCCTGGCTGCCATCACCGAGCTCAAAGGCGACAACGAAGACCAGAACGTCGGTATCGCCCTGCTGCGCCGCGCGGTAGAAGCCCCGCTGCGTCAGATCACCGCCAACGCCGGCGACGAGCCAAGCGTTGTTGCCGACAAGGTCAAGCAAGGTTCGGGTAACTTCGGTTACAACGCCGCTACCGGCGAATACGGCGACATGATCGAGATGGGTATCCTGGACCCAGCCAAGGTCACCCGTTCGGCCCTGCAAGCCGCAGCTTCCATCGGTGGCCTGATGATCACCACCGAAGCCATGGTTGCTGACCTGCCGGAAGACAAGCCAGCTGCTGGCATGCCTGACATGGGCGGCATGGGTGGCATGGGCGGCATGATGTAAGCCAGCCTTACCCGCTTAAGCTGTATGAAAAAGCCCCGGCTCGTGAGAGTCGGGGCTTTTTTCGTCTCGGCAACGCCCGTTTCAGGCAACGCTGCCCTGCGCCACGGGCGCCACCGCCATGCCTCGGCGATACAGCACCAGATAATAACAACCCAGCCCGATCAACCAGCAGAACACCGCTGTCCACAGGTTGTGCGACAAGAAGTGCGCCCCTTGCAGCATGCGCCCGAACGACAGCAGCGACCCCGCCGCAAGCGCCACCCCCAAGGCCACACGCGCCAGCCGTGGCTTGCGGTCGCGCAAGGCGAAGAACAGCGCGAACAGGCAGAACCCGGTGGCGGCATGCCCACCTGGCCAGCACAGCCCTGGCTTGTCGGTGACCGGGCGGGCCTCCAGCAGCTTGCTGTAGGTTTGCTTGCCGCCGAACTGGCTCAGGCTCCATGGGCACTGCACCTGGGTGAGTTCCTTGAGCGGGGTGACGAACGCCGTGGACAGCCCCAGCGCCAGCACCAGGCAGCCCAGTTCGCGGCGCCAGCTGCCCAGCTTCGACCAGAGCAGGCTGATGCCGAACGCCAGCAGGGCCAGCAGGCCGAGCACGATCACACCCTGCTTGACCCGGTCATGCAGGATATTTTCCAGCCAGTAGCTGTGGCGGCCGATGAACTGTCCGGCTGCCGGATCGAACATCAGCGTGGCCAGGTCCATGTCCAGGGAAGTGCTTTCCAGCAGTAGCAGCGCCACCACGGTGGCCAGGGGAATACCCAGGCACAACCACAGGTTGAGCGGGCGAGGGCGGGCAACAGGCATGGCAGCTCCAGGGGTAAAGGATCGGCCATTCTCGACGTGGCACTATGCTTTGTCCGTGAAGGATCAGTGAAAAAACCGTCAGTTGTAGTGAATTTCGCCCAAGGCTGGCGAAGCGTGACCGATGACCGTAAGCTGCGCCCTGCCGCGCAGAGCGAAAGCGCCGCACAGGAGACCCCGATGCGTATTCTTTTGGTTGAAGACAACCGCGATATCCTCGCTAACCTGGCCGATTACCTGGGCATGAAAGGCTACACCGTCGACTGCGCCCAGGACGGCCTGTCGGGCCTGCACCTGGCTGCCACCGAACACTACGACCTGATCGTGCTGGACATCATGCTGCCCGGTATCGATGGCTACACCCTGTGCAAGCGCCTGCGCGAAGACGCCCGCCGCGATACCCCGGTGATCATGCTGACCGCCCGCGACCAGCTGGACGACCGCCTGCAAGGCTTCCGCTCAGGTGCCGACGACTACTTGCTGAAGCCGTTCGCCCTGTCGGAGCTGGCCGCGCGCATTGAGGCCGTGCTGCGCCGTGCCCAGGGTGGTGGCCGACGGGCCTTGCAGGTGGCCGACCTGAACTACGACCTGGACACCCTCGAAGTGACCCGCCAGGGCCGCTTGCTCAAGCTCAACCCGGTAGGCCTCAAGCTGCTCGCCGTACTGATGCAGAAGAGCCCCCACGTGCTGCGCCGCGAGGTGCTCGAAGAAGCCTTGTGGGGCGACGACTGCCCTGACAGCGACAGCCTGCGCAGCCACGTCCACCAGCTTCGCCAAGTGATCGACAAGCCGTTCGACAAACCCCTGCTGCATACCGTCCATGGCGTCGGCTATCGCCTCGCCGAGGGTCGCGATGGAGTTTAAGCAAAGCCTTGCCCAGCGCATCATCATCGCCTTCGCGCTGATGAGCGCCCTGGTGGCGGGGGCCTTCGCCTTCGGTATCGTCGCCACCGTGCACCTGGTCGAGGAGCGCTTGATCTCCTCGGTGCTGGGCGGCGACCTGCAACGCCTGCTGCGCATGGACAGTGTCAGCGACTGGAGCCACCGCCCACGTCCGGACCAGCTGTTCTACTTCAGCGGCGGGCGTGATGATTTCGAGCTGCCCAAGGACCTGCGCCACCTGCAACCAGGCTTCCACGAAGTGTTCCGCGACCAGCTGTCGTACCACGCCATGGTCGAGGTGGTCGATGGTCGCCACTATGTATTGCTGCAGGACCAGAGCGATTTCGAAGAGCGCGAGCGCGTGCTGTTCGCGGTGGTGGTGGTGGGCTTCCTGCTCAGCCTGGTGTTGGCTGCGGTGCTTGGCTGGTTGCTGGCGCGCCGGGTGATGGCGCCGGTGATTCGCCTGGCGCGCCAGGTGCGCCACCGTGACCAGTTGCTGGGCCTGGCGCCGCCTCTGGCGCCGGACTACGCGGCGGACGAGGTCGGCCAGCTGGCGGCGGCCTTCGACGATACCCTCGGGCGCCTGCGCGATGCGCTGACCCGCGAGCGTCTGTTCACCAGCGACGTCAGCCACGAGTTGCGCACGCCGCTGATGGTGCTGGCCACCTCGTGCGAGCTGTTGATGGAAAACCCAGGCCTGGATAGCCGCTCGCGCAACCAGGTGGAGCGGATCGCCCGGGCCACCGAAGAAATGCGTGAACTGGTCAAGACCTTCCTGATGCTCGCCCGTGCCCAGCGCGACGAAGGTGCCGTGGCCTCGCGCCTGAGCCTGCGCGAGGTCGCCGACGACCTGACCGGCGTATGGCGCGACACCATCGAGCAGAAAGGCTTGACCCTTTACTACGACGGCCGGGTCAGTGCGAGCCCTGTGCTGTACAACGCCACCTTCCTGCAGTCGGTCATGGGCAACCTGCTGCGCAACGCGGCCCACTACACCGACAGCGGTTATATCCGCCTCAGTCTGGAACCTTACGGTTTCAGCGTCGAGGACAGCGGCGTGGGTATTCCGGAAGAGCAGCGCGAGGCAATGTTCCGTCCCTTCGTGCGCGGCGACGAGCGACGCGGCGAGGGCCTTGGCCTGGGCTTGTCGCTGGTGCAGCGGATCTGCGACGACCAGGGCTGGCGCGTGACACTGACCGCCAGTGCACCCCATGGCTGCCGGTTCCAGGTCGATTTGAGCCAGGGTACGGGCCTGCAAGGAGAGGCGGATACTGAGGATCAGGTGTCAGACCGAGAGTAAATTTTTGTAAGACTTTACTGTTTGATGTAATGGATTTTTCACATCGGCATGACCTGGCGCCAACGCTCTACCGCCTAAGGTAGCGGCATTGGAATCAGGAGATGCCGTATGCGTAGCCCCACCAAGCTTGAGTTTTCCGACAAGTACGACCAGCAACACGCTCAGGACTACTTCCTCAAGCACCAGGACGGCCTGGCCCGTCGTCTTTCCCACCAGCGTGACGAGCAACTGGCCCGCCGTGCCCTCGCTCTGGCTGGCGAGCCGGGCCTTGTGCTCGACCTGCCATGCGGCGCAGGCCGTTTCTGGCCGCTGCTGGCGGAAAAGCCCAACCGCGTGATCATCGGCGCCGACAACTCGGAGGCGATGATCGAGACAGCCTGTGCGTCACAAGCGCCGGAAGTGGTGGCCCGGGTACGCCCCTTGCAAACTTCAGCCTTTGCCATCGACCTGCCAGACAACGCCGTGGACAGCATCTTCTGCATGCGCTTGTTCCACCATATCGGCGATGCTGCGCACAGAAAACAAATTCTCAATGAATTTCAAAGGGTTAGCCGCGATAGCGTGATCCTTTCGTTGTGGGTAGATGGCAATTTCAAAGCCTGGCGGCGCAAGAAGCTGGAAGAACGTCGTCGCGCCAAAACGATGCAGGACAGTTACCAGAACCGCTTCGTGTTACCTGCAGATACGGTTGAGCAGGAATTCCTTGCTGCCGGCTTCAGGGTTCAAGAGCGCCTGGACTTCCTGCCGTTCTACGCCATGTGGCGTGTCTATGTATTGCGCAAGGGGTGAGGGTTTGAAGGCTACAGCTCAAGGGCAGGCGTCGCGGTTCGACTACTACTGGCAGCAGCAGGGCGAGTGGGTGGAAGCGCCCAACCAGCGTCGGGGTGGTGAAAGCGGCGTGCAGCGCCTGGACGACGGCAATGGCCAGTTGCTCTACGCCAAGCGCCAGGTCGGCCACATCTACCGCAGCCTGCTGCACCCGTTCGGCCGCCCGACGGTGCTGCGCGAGGTCGATGCCTTGCAGAGTGTGGAACAACTGGGTGTGCGGGTACCGCGCATCGTCTTCTGTGGTGCCGAGCGCGATGCCGAACACCAGTGGCGGGCCTTGCTGGTAAGCGAGGCGCTCGATGGCTTCGTCGACCTGGATACCTGGCATGCCAGCGGTGCGCGCGAGCATTACCCGCAGGCGCTGCACGAACGCATGCTC
This sequence comes from Pseudomonas sp. NPDC089554, assembly GCF_050280645.1. Classification (NCBI taxonomy): domain Bacteria; kingdom Pseudomonadati; phylum Pseudomonadota; class Gammaproteobacteria; order Pseudomonadales; family Pseudomonadaceae; genus Pseudomonas; species Pseudomonas sp. NPDC089554. The sequence goes on along the minus strand of NZ_JBNNVR010000012.1, from coordinate 35,786 downwards.
AAGGACTTGGCCGACAACCTGGCGCGTATGCACCTGGGCCACTGGCAGCATGGCTGCCTGTATGGCAAGCATGTCTTCGTCAAGGTGCTGGGCGAAGGGGAACAGGCCCGCGCCGAAGTGGCCCTGCTGGACCTGGAGAAATGCCGTCGGCGTATCAGCTGCCAGCGTGCGGCCTACAACGACCTGCGTCAGTTGAGGCGCCATTCGTCACTCGAGCCTGCAGAATGGCAAACCCTGCTCTATTTTTACCAGATGGCGTTTGGCAGCGCTGTCAAAGGGTTAGGGTAATGAAACTAGAAATAGCTCGAGCTTTTTTTCTGTTGGGTGCGCTGGCGGTGACCACCGTGGCGGTCGCTGCTTGGGAAGAGCCGCGTCCGACGGTGTTCAGCAAGGGCGAGTTGCTCAGCCAGTGTGCGTCGCCGCGTGTGGCGAAGCACGACGAGGCGAGCAGCGCCAAGCCCGACCAGGACCTGCTGTTGTTCCTGTTCGGCATGCGCCAGGGGTTGCGGCCGTTTGGCTGACCGCTGCTCAAGCGACTGACCAAGGCCCCGCTGATGCGGGGCCTTGGTGTTTCTAGCCTTGAGGTTCGTGTTGTTGGGGCACCGCAGCCCGAGGCTCTGTAGCCCGATGCGCCAGCAAACTGTAGATACACGGCAACACGAACAGGGTGAACAAGGTTCCAATCGACATCCCCGTGGCAATCACGATACCGATGTCGAAGCGGCTCACCGCCCCCGCACCGGTAGCCAGAATCAACGGCACCATGCCGAATACCATGGCCGCCGTGGTCATCAGCACCGGCCGCAGGCGAATCGCCGCCGCTTCCTCGATCGCCTCGCGCACCCCTAGGCCCTTCTCCACACGCAGCTGGTTGGCGAACTCGACGATCAGGATGCCGTGCTTGCTGATCAGCCCGATCAGCGTCACCAGCCCCACCTGGGTATAGATGTTCATGCTCGACACCCCGAGGAACAGCGGCAGCAGCGCCCCGCAGATCGACAACGGCACCGTCACCAGGATCACCAACGGGTCGCGGAAGCTCTCGAATTGCGCCGCCAGCACCAGGAAGATGATCGCCAGGGCCAGGCCGAAGGTGACCCACAGCGCGCTGCCTTCCTGCACGAACTGGCGCGCGGCACCTGCGTAGTCGAACGAGAAGCCTTCCGGGGCCTCCTCGCGGGCGATGTCGCGTACGGTCTGGAGTGCCTCGCCGATGCTCACCATCGGCACACCCTGGATGATCGCCGAGTTCAACTGTTGGAACTGGTTGAGCTGGCGCGGCCTTGCGCGGTCGCTGAGGGTGATCAGCGTCGACAAAGGCAGCAATTGGCCCTGGTCGTTCTTCACATAGTAGTTGTTCAGCCAACCGGGGTTGTCGCGGTAGGGCCGTTCGACCTGGGCGATCACCTTGTAGCTGCGGCCTTCCAGGGTGAAGCGGTTGATCTCAGCCTCGCCCAGCAAGGTCGCCAGGGTGCCGCCCAGGGCATCCATCGACACGCCCATCTGCGCCGCCTTGGCGCGGTCGATGGACACCACCACCTCGGGCTTGTCGAAGGCCAGGTCGATATCCAGGAAGGCGAACTTGCCCGAGGCCTGGGCGCGGTCCTTCACCCGCTGGGCCACCTCGAGCAGCGCCGGGTAGTCGCCAGCGGTATTGATCACGAACTGGAACGGCAGGCCTTCACCGGTACCGGGCAGCGAGGGCAGGTTGAAGCCGAAGATCTGCAAGCCAGCGATGCCCTCGAGCTTGGCCTGCACCAGCGGCAGTAGCTCCATTTGTGTGCGATCGCGCTCGTTCCAGGGCTTGAGCAGGAAACCGCCGATACCGCTTTGCACGCCATTGAAGCCGTTGATCTGGAACGACGAGTAATACTCGGGGAAGGTCTTGAACAGCGGTGTGAACTGGTCCGTGTAGGCGTTCAGGTAATCGAGGTTGGCCGGTTGCGGCGAGCTGCTCATCATGAAGATCACGCCCTGGTCTTCCTCCGGCGCCAGCTCGTTGTGGGTGAACATCAGCAGCAGCGGGATCAGGCACAGGACGATGGCCGCGAACACCAGCACCACCGGGCGGCTGTCCAGGGTGCCATGCAGCAGGCGCTGGTAGCGCACCTTCAGGCGCTCGAAGATCACATCCAGGCGGTGGGCCAGGCCGCTGTCGTTCTGCTCGGGGCGAAGCAGCAGGGCGCACATCATCGGCGACAGGGTCAGGGCGACGATGCCGGAGATCACCACGGCGCCGGCCAGGGTCAGGGCGAACTCCTTGAACAGCGCGCCGGTCAGGCCTTCGAGGAAGCCGATCGGCGCGTACACCGCCGCCAGGGTGATGGTCATCGACACCACCGGCATGGCGATTTCCCGCGCGCCCTCAAGGGCCGCGTCGGTGGGCGTCTTGCCCTCCTCGATGTGGCGGTGGATGTTCTCCACCACGACGATGGCATCGTCCACCACCAGGCCGATGGCCAGCACCATCGCCAGCAGCGTCAGCAGGTTCAGCGAGTAGCCCATCATCTGCATGAAGAACAGCACGCCGATCATCGACAGCGGAATGGTCACCACCGGGATCAGCACCGAGCGCAGCGCGCCGAGGAACAGGAACACCACGACGATGACGATCAGCACCGCCTCGGCGAGGGTCTTGATGACCTCGTCGATGGACGCCTGGATGAACAGCGTGGCGTCATAGGCGATGGACACCTTGAGCGCCGGCGGCAGCTGGGCTTCGAGCTGCGGCATGATGCCCCGCACCTCCTTGATCACCTCCAGCGGGTTGGCCGCCGGCGTGGCCTTGACGCCGATGTACACCGAGGGGGTGCCATCGAACGAGCTGACCGTGTCGTAGTTCTCCGCGCCCATCTCCACCCGCGCCACATCGCCCAGCAGCACGCGGCTGTCGCCCTCGGTCTTGACCGGCAGCGCGGCGAACGCCTCGGCCGACTTCAGCTCGGTGGCGGCGTTGATGCTGGTGACCACGTACTCGCCCTTCACCTCGCCTGCCGCAGCGAGGAAGTTATAGCGACGCACCGCACTGGTCACATCGCTGGCCGACAAGCCAAAACCGGCCAGCTTGACCGGGTCGACCCAGATGCGCATGGCGAACACCTGGTTGCCGAGAATCTCCGCCTCGGCCATGCCCGGCAGGGTGGCGAGCTTGGGCTGGATCACCCGCGAGAGGTAGTCGGTTATCTGCGGGTTGCTCATCTCGCTGGAATAGAAGCTGATGTACATCAGCGCCGAGGCGTCGGCGGCTTCCTTGCTCAGCACCGGGTCTTCGGAGTCCTGCGGCAGTTCGTTACGCACCTCGTTGGCCTTGGCCAGCAGTTGGGTGAACAGGCGGTCGCTGTCGGCGCCGATACGCGCGTAGACCGAGATCACCGAGAAGTTCTGGCGGCTTACCGAGGTCATGTAGTCGATGCCGTCGGCGCTGGCCAGGCTCTGTTGCAGTGGCTGGGTGATATAGCCCTGGATGGTCTCGGCGTTGGCACCGGGGTAGGCGGTGGTCACCGTGATCAGGGCGTTTTCCATTTGCGGGTACTGGCGAATCTGCAGCTTGCTCCAGGCCTGGAAACCCAACAGCAAGATCAGCAGGCTGACCACGCTGGCCAGCACCGGGCGGCGGATGAAGGGGTCGGTGAATGCCATGCCAACCTCCTTCAGGGCTTGCCGCTGGGCGGTTGTGCGGGCGGGTCCTGGCTGATGCGGATCGCAGCACCTGGGCTGAGCTTCAGCTGCCCGGCGGTGACCACCTGCTCGCCCGCTTCAAGGCCCTTGCTCACCACCACCACGCCATCACGTCGCTCGCCGGTCTGTACCGAGCGTTGTTCCGCGACCAACTGCACCTGGCCGTCATCGGCCTTCTTCTCGGTGGCCACGTACACCGAGTTGCCATACAGGGTGTAGGTGATCGCGCTCTCAGGCACCACCACCTGTGGCCGTGGATCGGGCAGCAGCACCAGCAGGCTGGCGAACATCCCGGGCAGCAACTTGCCATCGGGGTTGGGCAGGGTGGCGCGTACCAGCAGGTTGCGCGTGCTTTCCTCGACTTTGGGGTTGAGGGCGCTGATGGCGGCGCTGAAGGTCTGGCCGGGGAAGGCCGCCACTTGCACTTGCACTTGCTGGCCGAGGGCGAGCTGCGGCAGGGCCTGTTCGGGCACGTTGAAGTCGACGTACAGGCTGGAGAGGTCCTGCAATGTCGCGATCACTGTGCCGCTGGCGAGATAGGCACCGATGTCCACCTGGCGGATGCCGATGGTGCCGGTGAACGGTGCACGCATGCTTTTCTTGGCCAGTGAAGCCTTGAGTTGATCGACCACGGCCTGGTTGCGTCGGTACTGGGCGGTAAGCCGGTCGAACTCGCCCCGTGAGATGGCCGCGTCGCCGACTAGCTGGCTACCACGGTTGTAGTCGACCTTGGCCAGGCCCAAGTCGGCCTGGGCGGTGCCCAGCAGCGCGGTTTCCTGTTCGCTGTCGAGTTCGAGCAGCAGCTGGCCGGCCTTGACCTGCTGGCCGGAGTCGAAGTGCAGCGAACGGACTGTCCCGGCCACTTCCAGGCTGAGTTCGACGCCTTGCAAGGCCTTGAGGCTGCCGACCGCCGGCAGGCGCTCCTGCCAGGTGCGTTGTTCGGCCTTGGCCGCCGCCACGCTGATGGGCGGCTTGGGGGCGGAGAACATCTGGATCTGCCGATAGATGGAGAATGCCTTGATACCCGCCAGGGCGAGCACGATCAGCAAGACGACAGCCAGCATGATCAGCATGCGGCGACGAAGCATGGGTCCGGTTCCTTGGAAATCGTTGTTATGGGTATGGCACGACGGCGGGCGATCCTGCCCATGTGCACTGAGGGGAAGTATTGCCTGATTTGCGGGAAGTGGGGAGGGGCGGGGGGAAATTGTTGCCTGTGCCGGCCTATTCGCGGCGGTTCGGCGCCCCGACAAGCCCGCTCCTACAGGATCACCACAGCCCTTGTAGGAGCGGGCTTGCCCGCGAAGAGGCCCGTGTAGGCACCGAACATGTCAGACCAGATGCAGATGGTTGTCCCACAACCCGGACGGCAAGTTCATTGGTTGCCCGACCAACTCCGCCTTTCGGCAGTCATAGAACCGGCAACGCCCTTGCCCGGAGGTCACCACGAAGCCATCCTTCACGGCCCCGACCCCGGCACAATCAGGCATCGGCGCATCGAGCTTCACCGCGCCGCTGTCCATGTCCCAGATGAACAATCGATTCGCCCGTGGCGCGGTCAGTGCCACCAGGCGCAGGTCGCTGTGGATCGCCACGCTGGCGGTGTACTGGGCCATCGATTGCAACTGTTGCTCCGGCACTGGGAAGGCATTGAACGGCTCGCCCGGACGCTTGATCGCCAGCAGCTCGGCCGTCACATCCGAACCGCCCATGAACTGCTGGCAGGCGACGATGGTGCCATCGTTGCCGACCGCCAGGTGACGCACGCTGTTCATCTGCTGGGCCAGGGTTTCCTTGCTCAGCAGGGTGCCATCGCGTTGCATCAGTACCAGGCTCGGCTGCATGGCGTCGAGGTTCATCTCCACGCGGCTTTCGGCCTCGGTGCGGATACCGCCGTTGGCCACCACCAGGGTTTCGCCATCCGGTAGCCAGGACACCTCGTGAGGGCCGATGCCATGGGTGGAAATTTCACCCGTGTGCACCAGGCGCTCGCCCTCGAAACGGTACACCCCAAGCACGCCACGGCCTGGGTCGGTGGTGTCGTTCTCGGTGGCGTACAGCCATTCGCCGCCCTTGTGGATCACCGCGTGGCCGTAGAAATGCCGGTTCGGCTGTGAGGTCACGGTCTGCAACAGACGACCATCGCGCAGGTCGACCAGGTAGCTTTCGGTACCGGGGCGGCGCGCGACGAACAGCGCGATGGGCTGCTCGGGGTGATGGATGATCGCATGGCAACGCTGGGCCACCTGGGTGGCGAACACCTGGGTGCCGTCCAGGCGGTAGCCCACGGCGTAGTGCCCGCCATCGGCATCGTCGCGCGCCGACAACAGCAGCGGTTCGCTGCCCTTGTTACGGAACAGGCTCCACCCGCCGAGGGTCAGGGCGCTGAGCAGAACGCTACCGAGTTTGAGGGCCTGGCGTCGCAGCATGATCAGTCACCGTCGTTGGCATTGAAGCCCAGCTGGATGTTCAACGCCTTGGCCAGCTCGCCTTCGTGCAGGCGGTGGACGACGTTGAGGCTGTCGTAGATCTGGTTGAGCGCCTGCTTGCCAGCGTCGTCCTGGAGCAGCTCGGTCAGCGTCTTCTGGTTGTCGGCCAGCAGTTTGGCAGAGGTCGCGTAGGCATCGTCGATCTTTTGCGCCAGGGCGTCCTGGTCCTTGCCCAACAGGCCGCGCAGGCCTTTGTTGTCGACCCCGGTCCAGACAGTCTGGGCCGCCTTGAGTGAGGCCTCAAGGCTCTTGAGCGAGGACTGGCTACGCCAGGCTTCGGCTTGGTAGGGCTGGGGGATGCCCTTGCTCAGCCGGCCCATGGGCGCGCCGAGTTTCTTCTTCAGGGTGTCCAGGGCGGTGACCTGGGCACGCAGCAGGTCGGCGATGGCCTCGTGGGAGTCCGCGTAGCGCTGGTTGGGGAACTTGGTCATCTGCGACAGCATGCCGTCGGTGCTGTTCCAGCCCTTGAGGATTTCCTCGGCCAGGGTCTTCTGGTGCTCGCCGATGGCCACCAGCAGCGGGCAGTAGCGTGCTCTTTGCTCGGCGCTGGCCATGTCTGGCTTGCTGTCGAACAGGATGTACTCGTAGGCCGACAGGCCGCGTACCACGACGCTGGCCTTGCCCAGGGCAGCGGCATCGACCGGCGTGTCGCCTGCGACCAGCTGCTCGACCTGGCGACCGACCAGGTTCTTCTTGTCGGGCCAGAACTGTACTTGCCAGGCGCGGTTGCCCTCGGCCAGCGGGCCGACCAGCAGCGGCTGCAATTCGGCCCAGGCTTTTTGCGCGGCGAGGAAGTCGGCGCGGGCCTTGTCCAGGGATTCCTTGCCTTCACAGTAGGCCAGGGCGCTGGCGGCCAGCATGCGGTCGGCGTCGACCCAGCGGCTGTAGGTCGGCAGGATCACCTGCTTGGCGATGGCGGCGGAGGTCACGGCCTGTGGGTCCTGCGGCGAGCAGGCACCGAGGGCGATGGCGGCGAGGCTGGTGAACAACAGTTTGGGTCGGAACATGCCCGGCTCCTTGCGCGTTTTAAAGTGAATTCAGGAACGCCAGCAGCGCGGCGCGCTGCTCGGCATTGAAGGTCAGTACCTGACGGCGTGCCGCCTCGGCCTCGCCGCCGTGCCAGAGCACCGCTTCGAGCAGGTTGCGGGCGCGCCCGTCATGCAGGAACTGGGTATGGCCGCTGACCGTTTCGGTCAGGCCGATGCCCCACAGCGGCGGCGTGCGCCAGTCTTGGCCACCGGCGGCGAATTCGCTGCGGTTATCGGCAAGGCCGGGGCCCATGTCGTGCAGCAGCAGGTCGCTGTAGGGGCGGATCAGCTGGTTGGCCAACTCGGGTTCTTCGGGGTTGGCACCGGTGGTGAACTGCGGGGTGTGGCAGCCTTGGCAGCCGGCCTGGAAGAACAGGTTCTTGCCGGCCAGTACCTGGGGTGTATCGACATTGCGCCGCGCGGGTACGCCGAGGTTGCGGGTGTAGAAGGTCACCAGGCGCAGGATGTTGTCGCTGACTTCCTTCTCACCATCGGCGCCGTCGCCGTTGGGGGCGGCCAGGCACTCGGTTTGTGCCTGCGTGCAGTCGTCCTCGGGCTTGAGGGTGCTGGTCAGGCCCATGTCGCCGGCGAAGGCGTGCACGTTCTGCTGGTTGACGTTGGGCTGCCCGGCCTTCCAGCCAAAGCGGCCGACCACGGTCTTGCCCACGGCGTCGTCCCACACTCGGTTGGCGCGACCACGAATGCCGTCGCCATTGCGATCGTGCGGGTCTTCGTTGGCCAGGATCGCCGCCTCGGGAATGGCTTCGAGCAGGCCCAGGCCGATCATCGGCGGGGCGATGCGCGCGGAAAACCGCGTGTCGGGGTGCATTGGGCCGTAGCCGAGTTGGGTGATCTGCAAGGTCGGGCGGCGTAGCTCGATCTGGTGGCCGTCGGCGAAGGCCACGTTATGGGTGTCGTAGGTGACGCGCACCTTGGCCTCGGGCTTCACGCCGGGAATGGCCATGTCCTGCAACTGAGTGCCGTAGGTGGGTTCGGGTACTACGCCCAGGCGCTCGATTTCCTTGGCATAGGCGGGCTGGTCGGGCAGAGAAAGGCGCACCAGCATCGACACCGCATTGTTGGCGTCAGGCTCGGGTGGGTGGCCGCGGCCATCGCGCACATGGCAGTTCTGGCAGGCGTTGGTATTGAACAGCGGGCCCAGGCCGTCGCGCGCGGTGGTGGTGGACGGGGCGATCACCCAGGGGCTGCGAAAGAAGCTGTTGCCGACGCTGAAATCCAGGCGCCGCTCGGGCGTGAGGTTGGCCGAGGGCATCGCGAACGCGTTGCGGTCGCTGCGCAGCACGGTCGCCTGGCCACCCGACAGCGCTTCGCCGGGCTCGGCCTGGGTGAAACGCGGAGCGTCGTCACAGGCGGCCAGGGCGAGGGCCAGCAGCAGGAGGCTTGGGCGAAGCAGGGACATCGATGATCCTGGGTGTGGGGGCAAAACCGGCGTGCAAGCTTAGCAAACTGGGGGAAGCGGAATAAGAGCAATTTGCAATTGCTGCATGAAAAGGCTGTCATCTAACCGACCGGCACTGAACAAAAAAGGCGGCCCGAAGGCCGCCTCTGTCACCTGCCCAACTGCGATCAGAACTCGTGATCGGCGGTATCCGGGTTCAGGTTGTCGATACCCAGCTTGCCTGCGGCCTGCTCGATGGCACCGGTCTGCTTGACCAGCGCGGCGATGGCGTCGCGCACGATCTGGTTGCCGGCGGCGTTGTCGGCGGCGATCAGCTGGTCGTAATGCTCGCCCTTGAGCGCGTGGTCGACGATCACCTGGATCTTCGCCTCGGTGCTTTCCAGGTCCGCCTTCAGGGTAGCGTCGGTGGCCGGGTCGACCTTGGCCACCAGCGACGACAGGCTCGGGCCGGTCAGCTTGCTGCCGTCGGCACGGGTGTACTCGCCCAGGTAGACGTTGCGGATACCCTTGGCGTCGTAGAAGTGCGAGTAGTGGGTGTTGTCGCTGAAGCAGTCGTGCTCGTCTTCAGGCGAGTTGGCCTCCAGGGAAACCTTCATGCGCTCGCCGGCCAGTTCGCCCAGCGACAGGCTGCCCATGCCGAACAGCATCTTGCGCAGGCCATCGTTGGCAGGCTCTGCCTCGAGGCTTGCGCGGTAGTTGTCGGCGACGTTCGGCGCCCAGTTGCCGACCATTTCCTCGAGGTCCTTGACCAGCAGGTCGGTGACCGCCTTCAGGTAGGTGCGGCGACGGTCGTTGTGGCCGCCAGTGGCACCTTGGCCTTCGAGGTAGTCGGAAGCCGGGCGGTTGCCCGCGCCTGGGCCGGTGCCGTTGAGGTCCTGGCCCCACAGCAGGAATTCGATCGCGTGGTAGCCGGTGGCGACGTTGGCCTCGGAGCCACCCAGCTCGTTCAGGCTGGCCAGCTTCTCAGGGGTGATGTCCTTGACGTCGACCTTCTCTTCGCCCACCTGGATCTCGGTGTTGGCGATGATGTTGGCGCTGGCGGCCGGGTTGCCCAGGGCGTGCTCGTAGCTCTTGTCGACGTAGTCGATCAGGCCTTCGTCCAGCGGCCAGGCGTTCAGCTGGCCTTCCCAGTCGTCGATGATGGTGTTGCCGAAGCGGAATACTTCGCTTTGCAGGTAAGGCACGCGGGCGGCAACCCAGGCATCCTTGGCGGCCTTCAGGGTGTCGTCGTTGGGCTTGGCCAGGAATGCATCGATGGCGGTTTGCAGCTGCTTGGCGGTGCTCAGCGAGTCGCTGTACACGGCGTGGACCATTTCGGCGTAGTGCTTGACCACGGCCTTGGCGGCGGCTTCATCGACAGCGCCCGGCGTCGCGGCGGCGGTGCTGGCGGCAGCAGGTGCCTGGGCTTGCGGCGCGGCGGCCTTGTCATCCTTGCCTTCGCCACAACCGGCGAGAGCGATGGCGATGGCCAGCAGACTGGCGGAGGCCAGAGGCATTCGAATCATTGTGGTCTTCCTGCGTCGAGTGGGTGAACCGTGCGTAGTGGCACGCCAAACCGCAACATAATGCGAAAGATTTGCATTTGGTGTAAAGGGTTTGCCACGGATTTCATCAAATGCCCGCGTGCGGGCATTGTCGGTGCCAGGCTAGAGGACCGAGACCTGGTTGCGCTGCGCTTGCCTGAGGAACGCCGTCAGCTCGCGGGATGGCAGGGGTTTGCTGTAGTGATAACCCTGCCCCTCGTGACAGCCCTGGGCAATGATGTAGCTCTCCTGCTCGGCCGTTTCCACGCCTTCGGCGATCACCTGCATGCCCAGGCTCTTGCCCAGCTGAATGATGGCACGCACGATGGTGGCATCGTCGTCGTCGTCGAGCAGGTCCTGCACGAAGCTCTTGTCGATCTTGATCTTGTCCAGCGGCAGCGACTTCAGGTAGCTGAGCGAGGAATACCCGGTGCCGAAGTCATCGATGGCGATCAACGCGCCGGAGCGACGCAGGCTCAGCAGGTGCTGGGCGGCGGTGCTGATGTCTTCCATCAGGCCGGTTTCGGTAACCTCCAGCTCCAGGCTGCGTGGCGGCAGGCGGTAGATCTGCAACAGGTTGTTGACCACCCGCGGCAGCTCGTTGTGGTGCAACTGCACGGTGGACAGGTTGACCGCCATGCGCAGCTCGCCGAAGCCCAGGTCGTGCCATTCGCGCAGCTGGCGGCAGGCCTGGTCGAGCACCCACTCGCCGATGCTGATGATGTTGCCGTTCTGCTCGGCCAGGGGAATGAACTGGTCGGGCGGCACCATGCCCAGGTCCGGGTGCTGCCAGCGCAGCAACGCCTCGACCCCGACCACGCGGTGGTCGCGGTAGCTGACCTGTGGCTGGTACACCAGGTACAGCTGGTTGCGGGGCAGGGCTTCGCGCAGGTCTTTCTCGAGTTCGCGGCGCCGGCGCATCTCGCTGTCGACGCTGGCGATGTAGAACTGGTAGCGGTTGCGCGAGCGGGCCTTGGCCAGGGTCATGGTCTGCTCGGCTTTTTGCAGCAGCTTCTCGGTGCTGTCGCCGTCCTCGGGGAACAGCGTGATGCCGATGGTGGCGCGCAGGCGGATTTCCTGCAGGTCGAGGGCGAACGGCACTTCCAGGTCGTCGAGGATGCTCTGGGCAAGCTCGGCGGCCTCATAGGGCTGCTCGATATTGGCCTGGACCATGGCGAACTGGTCGCCCCCCAGGCGCGCCAGGGCGCCGAGGCGGCCGCTGTGGGCACGCAGGCGGTCGGCCAGGGCCAGCAGCAGCTGATCGCCTACCTGGTAGCTGAACTGTTCGTTGATGCCTTTGAAATCGTCCAGCCCCACGCACAAAACTGCTACACGGTGTTGCAGGCGGCCGCCGTCAGTGAGGATCTTGTCCAACTGGTGTTGCAACTGCTGGCGGTTGGGCAAGCCTGTGAGGAAGTCGTACTGGGCCATGCGTTGCAGGCTGTTTTCCGCCTCGTGGCGCAGGTGCGTGTTGCGCTCGATCGAAGCCAGCAACTGGTTGGCGGTGTTGACCCAAATACCCAGTTCATTTCGCTCGTGGCCCTTGAGCAGGGGAATCTGGTGCTGGCTGGGACGGTCGGGGTTGATCTGGGTGAGGTGCTCGATGATCTTCGACAGCGGCTTGGTCAGCAGCCAGTGGTAGACCAGGTACAGCACCAGGCCCATGGCCATGGCCCGCAGCACTCCGGAAATGAAGATGATCACGGCGTTGATCAGGAAACCCTGGCCGTAGCCTGCGGTATCCAGGGTGATGCTCAGGTCGCCGTAGTACTCGCTGTAGGGACCGCGACCGACCAGCTGGGTGGTGAAGGTGCGTTCCTGGCCGAGGATCAGGTCGGTCAGCCAGCGCAACGACGCGTCCTGCAATGGACGGGATTTTTCCGCCAGCATGGTTTCGTTGGGGTGCCCGATGGCCGCCATGCGCACGGCCTGGTCCTGGAACAACCCTTCCATGACCTGCATGCCCATTTCCCGGTCGAGGCTGTACACCGCCTGGGTGGACGGGTCGCGGAACATATCGAGGATACGTTGGGCGTCATGGTTGACGGCCTGGCGCGTCTTGTAGGCGTCGTAGACGATCTGTGCGCAACTGAGGACGACACCGACCGCCAGCGCCGAAAGCAGCACCACCCTGAGCAACTTGACGGATAAGCTGTTCCGAAATTCCAGCTTCAATGGGGTTTCCTTAATCCATGCGCGTGCCATTATTTTGCCATCAAATGCTGGCAATACACTATTGACCGGTTGCCGCGGCATTCGACGCTACGTCGATGGATCTGCCCCTCGGCACTGTATCGGTTGTTCGGTCCTGAGACTTGAGTGCGCTGCGTCAACTTTCCAGAAGATTGATGTTAGCGCGCTATCGGCTGCGAGCAAGAGGGTTGGGTGAGGCATGCTAGCCAAAAGCCATAAAAAAACCCGGCCAAGGCCGGGTTTTTACAGGTCTGAGAAAAATCAGGCCTTGAAGGTCTTGCCTTCGAATTGCTGGGAGACGAATTCCCAGTTCACCAGGTTCCAGAACGCCTCGACGTATTTCGGGCGGACGTTGCGGTAGTCGATGTAGTAGGCGTGCTCCCAGACGTCGCAGGTCAGCAGCGGGGTGTCGCCGCTGGTCAGCGGGCAGCCGGCGCCGATGGTGCTGGCCAGGGCCAGGGAACCGTCAGCCTTCTTCACCAGCCAGCCCCAGCCGGAGCCGAAGGTGCCGACGGAGGTCTTGGTGAACTCTTCCTTGAACTTGTCGAAGGAACCGAAGGCCTTGCTGATGGCATCGGCCAGGGCACCGCTAGGCTGGCCGCCACCGTTTGGCGACAGGCATTCCCAGTAGAAGGAGTGGTTCCAGATCTGGGCGGCGTTGTTGAAGATGCCGCCGGAGGAGGTCTTGACGATCTCTTCCAGGGTCTTGCCTTCGAATTCGGTGCCTGGGACCAGGTTGTTCAGGTTCACGACGTAGGTGTTGTGGTGCTTGTCGTGGTGGAACTCCAGGGTTTCCTTGGAGATGTGCGGCTGCAGGGCGTCATGGGCGTACGGCAGCGGCGGCAATTCAAAAGCCATGGTGGAATCTCCTGATTCAGGTCTAGTTCGCGGTTTGCGCAAGGCCGATCACGGGCGGCCCTATGAGCGTCGGCGAGTTTGTACTCTTTGCGACGCAGGGGCTGGATCATAGCACCAGCCCCTGCGCATAACCACGCAACAACCGTAGGGAATAAAGGTTCCAGAGCGGTTACCGAAGGTGTGCAGCGCGCTCTCAGGCAAAGATCAGCTGCGCTGCCACCGCGAACATCATCACCGCCACCATCAGGTCGAGCAGCCGCCAGGTGCTGGGGCGTGCCAGCCATGGGGCTAGCCAGGCCGCGCCAAGCGCCAAGGTGAAGAACCACACCAGGGATGCGCTGGCGGCACCGGCCACATAGGCGCCGGGCACGCTTTGCTGGGCGCCGAGCGAGCCGATCAGCAGCACCGTATCCAGGTACACATGGGGGTTGAGCAGGGTCACCGCCAGGGCGCTGAGCAGCACCGCACGGCGCGAGCGCAAGCCCTGGCCTTGCGGCTGCGCCAGGCTCTGTTTCGAGCACGCCCGTTGCAGTGCCTTGGCGCCGTACCATATCAGGAACACCGCGCCCCCCCAACGGGCGACGGCGAGCAGGGTCGGGTTGTGCGCCAGCACCGTGGCCAGGCCGAACACCCCGGCCGCCACCAGGATGGCGTCGCACACCACGCACAACAGCGCCACTGGCAGGTGGTGCTCGCGGCGCAGGCTCTGCGCCAGGACGAATGCATTCTGGGTACCGATGGCCATGATCAGGCCGAAGGCCACCAGCAGGCCGTTCATATAGCTTTGCCACATCGCGGGGACACTCCACTGGCGCAGGCCAGGCAGGCTGCGCAGATGATCGAAGAAGATGCTGGCCATTATGGCGAGGTGGCCTGTATAAGAAAAACCAATAACGCTGATCCTGCATTAGGAAAATCGATGTTCGACTATAAATTGCTCGCCGCCCTTGCCGCTGTGATCGAGCAAGGCGGTTTCGAGCGTGCAGCGCAGGTGCTGGGCCTGTCGCAGTCGGCAGTGTCCCAGCGCATCAAGCTGCTGGAGGCGCGGGTCGGCCAGCCGGTGCTGGTGCGCAGCGCACCGCCTGGCCCCACCGAGGTGGGGCGGCAGTTGCTCAACCATGTGCAGCAGGTGCGCCTGCTCGAACGTGACTTGCAGCGCCAGGTGCCGGCACTGGATGAGGAGGGCGCGCCGGAGCGTCTGCGGGTGGCACTCAATGCCGACAGCCTGGCGACCTGGTGGGCCAGCGCGGTGGGTGATTTCTGCGCCGGGCAGCGGGTGCTGCTGGACCTGGTGGTGGAAGACCAGGAAGTGGGCCTCAAGCGCATGCGTGCGGGCGAAGTGGCGGCCTGCCTGTGCGCCAGCGAGCGCCCGGTGGCTGGGGCGCGTAACCTGCCGCTGGGGGGCATGCGCTACCGGGCGCTGGCCAGCCCCGCGTTCATGACGCGGCATTTCCCGCAGGGGTTCGAGGTGGCGCGGCTGGCTCGCACCCCGGCGGTGGTGTACGGGCCGGACGATTTCCTGCAACACCGCTACCTGTCTTCACTGGGGATCGATGAAGGTTTCCTGCATCATTTATGTCCATCGTCCGAGGGCTTTTTGCGCATGACCGAAGCGGGTCTGGGCTGGGGACTGGTGCCCGAGCTACAGGCCCGTGAGCAACTGGCCAGCGGGCGTCTGGTGGAAATCTGTAGCGATACGCCCATCGACGTGCCGCTGTACTGGCATCATTGGCGCAATGGCGGGCAACTGCTCGCGCAACTGACCGAGCACCTGCGCCAGGCGGCGCCGGACTGGTTGGTGCCGTTCCCGGCATGAGCGGCGTCAGTTGCATCCCTGTGTAATTTGGTAAGGCGGAGTCTTCCTACATGTTAATTCTGGTCACCGGCGCGAGCGGCTTCATTGGCGGGCGCTTTGCACGCTTCGCCCTGGAGCAGGGCCTTCAGGTGCGGGTCAGCGGCCGACGCGCCGAGGGCATGGAGCACCTGGTCAAGCGCGGTGCGCAGTTCATGCCGGGTGACCTGGGCGATGCCGAGGTCGCTCGGCGGCTGTGCCAGGGCGTGGATGCGGTGGTGCATTGCGCGGGTGCGGTGGGCACCTGGGGGCGTTACCAGGACTTCCACCAGGGCAATGTGGTGGTCACCGAAAACATCGTCGAAGGTTGCCTCAAGGAGCACGTGCGGCGCCTGGTGCACCTGTCGTCGCCGTCTATTTATTTCACTGGCCGCTCGCGCCTGGATATTCGCGAAGACCAGGTGCCGCGCCGCTTCCACGACCACTATGCGCTGACCAAGCACCTGGCCGAGCAGAAGGTGTTCGGCGCCCAGGAGTTCGGCCTCGAAGTGCTTGCCCTGCGACCGCGCTTCGTCACCGGCGCGGGCGACACCAGCATCTTCCCGCGGCTGATGCGCATGCAGGCCAAAGGGCGCGTGGCAATCATCGGCAATGGCCTGAACAAGGTCGACTTCACCAGCGTGCACAACCTCAACGATGCCTTGCTCAGCGCGCTGTTCGCCGAGGAACAGGCACTGGGCCAGGCCTACAACATCAGTAACGGCCAGCCGCTGCCGTTGTGGGATGTGGTGAACTACGTGATGCGCCAGATGAACCTGCCGCAGGTCACCCGCTACCGCTCCTACGGCCTGGCCTACAGCGCGGCGGCGGTCAACGAGGCGGCCTGCATGCTCTGGCCGGGGCGCCCGCAACCGACCCTGTCGCGCACCGCGATGCAGGTGATGAGCCAGGATTTCACCCTGGACATCAGCCGCGCGCGGCAGTATCTCGACTACCGACCCAAGGTGAGCCTGTACACCGCACTGGATGAATTCTGCGCCTGGTGGAAGAACCTACCTGGCGCGTGATGGTCATCAGTGCGCCCCTTGCGGTTTATACTCATGCCCATTTGCTACTACTGCGGTTGAACGAGCCATGCGTAACGACGCCCACGACGACTTCGATGATGTACCTCCCCTGCGCGCCGGCACCCCGGACGATGACGAATTGCTGCCGGCGCATGTCGCGCGCACCCGTCAGAAAGCCGCGCGGCCTGCTACCACCGCGCCACTGTGGGCGCTGCTCGGTGCCTCTTTCATTGCCTTGGCCGGGCTTGGCTGGTGGAGCTTCCAGCAGATCTCGCTGATGGAGCAGCAACTGGTGGCCACCCAGGAAAGCTTCGCGCGCATCAGCGAGGAAGCGGCCGGGCGCTTGCAGGCGATCAGCGGCAAGGTGGCGGCCAGCGAGTCCACGGCCAGCACCGGCAGCGAAGCGCTGAAGTTGCAGATCACCCAGTTGCAGGCGCGTCTGGCCGAGCAGGGCAAGCAGCAGGAAGGCGTGGCGGGGCAGGCAGGTGACCTGGGCAAGCGTCTGGAGCAGGTGCTGGCCGATACCCGGGCGCAGCAGAAGGTGGTGACCGACCTGCAAAGCCAGTTGCAGGCGCAGCTCAAGGCGGTGAACGGCGAGTTGGCCGCGCTCAAGTCGGGCCAGGTCGATGGCAGCAAGCTCGATGGCCAGATCAAGAGCCTGAACGACGAGGTGGCTGCGCTGAAGCGCCAGGGCAACCCCAAGGCTGCGATCGAAAGCCTCGAGCAGGACGTGCTGGTGCTCAAGAGCCAGGTCGACAACCGCCCGGCGACGCCTGCCGCGAGCGGTGCCTCGGTGCAAGAGTTCGATGCCTTCCGTGGGCAGACCACGCGCAACATCAATACCCTGCAAAGCCAGATCCAGAACCTGCAACAGCAGATCAACGCCCGGCCTTGATCGTGTCGCTGAGGGCCTCCACGCGGCCCTCAGCGACCCACCTTACAGCTGCGGGTAATCGATGTATCCCACCGGCCCCTTGCTATAGAAGGTTTCCGGGTGCGCTTCGTTCAGCGGCGCATCGGCAGCCAGGCGTGCCGGCAGGTCCGGGTTGGCGATGAAGGGCACACCGAAAGCCACCGCATCGGCCGTGCCATTGCTCAGCGCGGCGTTGGCGCTGGCCTTGGTGAAACGCTCGTTGACGATGTAGGGGCCGCCGAAGGCTTGCTTGATCTGCGCACCGATACTGTCGTCGCCTTCCTTTTCCCGCGAGCAGATGAACGCGACGCCACGCTTGCCCAGCTCGCGGGCAACGTAGATGAAGGTCTCGGCAAGGTTGCCATCGCCCATGTCGTGAAGGTCGGCGCGTGGCGACAGGTGCACGCCCACGCGTTGCGCCCCCCACACCTCGATGGCCGCATCGGTCACTTCCAGTAGCAGGCGCGCACGGTTCTCCAGCGAGCCGCCGTATTGGTCGGTGCGCTGGTTGGTGCTGCTTTGCAGGAACTGGTCGAGCAGGTAGCCGTTGGCACCGTGGATCTCCACGCCATCGAAACCGGCAGCCTTGGCATTTTCCGCGCCTACTCGGTAGGCCTCGACGATGTCGGCGATTTCCTCGGTTTCCAGGGCGCGCGGGGTGGGGTAGTCGCTCAGCGGACGCACCAGGCTGACATGGCCCTTGGGCTGGATCGCGCTAGGGGCGACCGGCGCTTCACCGTTCAGGTACATCGAATGGGAAATACGCCCCACGTGCCACAGTTGCAGGAAGATCCGCCCGCCCGCGCCATGCACCGCCTGGGTCACGTTGAGCCAGCCACGCACCTGGTCGTTGGACCAGATGCCGGGGGTATCGGGGTAGCCGACGCCCATTGGCGTCACCGAAGTCGCCTCGCTGAGGATCAGCCCGGCGCTGGCGCGTTGTACGTAGTACTCGGCCATCAGCGCATTGGGCACGCGGCCTTCATCGGCGCGGCAGCGGGTCAGCGGGGCCATGATGATGCGGTTGGGCAGCTCGAGGTCGCCCAGGGTGATCGGGTCGAAAAGCGTAGTCATGCTGTAAGCCTCGCGTGGGTCAGTTGGATGCAGCGGCCAGTTCGGTCTCGCGACTGCGCTGGCTGAAGGTGATAAGGGTGACGAGCAGTGCCAGTACCGCCAGGGCCGCAGCTGCCAGGGGCACGCGGGTCAGGCCCAGGCCCTGGGCGATGACCACGCCACCGACCCAGGCGCCCAGGGCGTTGCCCAGGTTGAAGGCGCCGATGTTCAGGGTCGACACCAGGTTCGGTGCGGCCTTGCCGTAGAGCACCACGTTGACCTGCAGGGCAGGCACTGCGGCGAATGCGGCGACCGCCCAGAGGAACAGGGTGATTTCGGCGGGTATCAGCGCGCTGGCGGTCCAGCTGAGCACGCTGGACACCAGCGCCATGGCAACGAACACACCTACCAGGGTGGCGCCCAGGCGGCGGTCGGCCAGCTTGCCGCCGAGGATGTTGCCCAGGGTCAGGCCGATGCCGATCAGCATCAGGGTCCAGGTGATACCGCGTGGCGACACGCCGGTAACCTCGCCCAGCAGCGGCGCGACGTAGGTGAACAGGGCGAATACCGATGCCGAGAACATCACGGTCATGCTCAGCGACAACCAGATACCGGCACCCTTGAGTGCGGCCAGTTCCGCACGCATGTCGACCGCTTCGGCGTCGCGTTGCAGGGGCAGGTAGCGGATCAGCCCGATCAGCGCCACTACGCCGATGGCGGTCACCGCCCAGAAGGTCGAGCGCCAGCCCATGGCCTGGCCCAAGGCGGTACCCAGCGGCACGCCGAGCACGTTGGCCAGGGTCAGGCCGGTGAACATCAGGGCCACCGCCGAGGCGCGGCGGTTGGCCGGTACCAGGCTTGCGGCCACCACCGAGCCGATGCCGAAGAACGCGCCATGGCACAGCGCCGTGACCACGCGGGCGAACATCAGCAGGTTGTAGTCGCTGGCCACGGCACACAGCAGGTTGCCGACGATGAACACGCCCATCAGCACCACCAGCGCGGCCTTGCGTGGCAGGCGGGCGGTGGCCAGGGCCATGAACGGCGCGCCGATGGCCACGCCCAGGGCGTAGCCGGTCACCAGCCAGCCCGCGCCGGGAATGGTCACGCCCAGGTCCTGCGCCACCTCGGGCAGCAGGCCCATGATGACGAACTCGGTGGTGCCGATGGCGAAGGCGCTGAGCGCCAGGATCATCAGGGAAAGGGGCATTGCAAGGTCCTTGTCAGAGCTCTTGGCTCATTTGCGCGAGGAAGGCCTGGATGGTCGCCTCGTTGCGTCTGAAGAAATGCCACTGGCCTATCTTCTGGCTGGTTACCAGGCCTGCGCGCTGCAAGGTGGCCAGGTGGGCGGAGACGGTCGACTGCGACAGGCCGCAGCGTTGGTCGATCTGCCCGGCACAGACACCGTGCTCGGTGCTGTGGTGCTGGTCGGGGAATTGCGCCGCGGGGTCCTTCAGCCAGTTGAGGATGTCTCGCCGGACCGGGTGGGCCAGGGCTTTTATTATTTCGTCGAGATCGAGAGGCATGGATGGGCTCGTGGTGTGTAGCGGTATATCGCGATGGGGCGAAATATAGATCGCTGCATCGCGATATACAAATATGAAAGGGTTCTTAGCTAAGCAACAATTGCTATATCGCGTTATAACGATATGAGGTTGGCCGATGCTAGACTGCCGCCATGAACTACCTCGCACACCTTCATCTGGGCGGCCAGGCGCCGCAGCAGCTGCTTGGCAGCCTGTATGGCGACTTCGTCAAGGGCAGCCTCGAAGGGCGCTTCCCGCCCCAGCTCGAAGCGGCCATCCGGCTGCACCGGCATATCGACAGCTATACCGACAGCCACCCGCTGGTGCTGGCGGCGCTGGCGCGTTTCCCTCGGGAGCGGCGGCGTTTTGCCGGGATCGTGCTGGATGTGTTCTTCGACCACTGCCTGGCGCGGCACTGGGGCGACTATGCCGAGCAGCCGCTCGAGCAATTCACCGGTGAGTTCTACCGGGTGTTGCTGGCTGAGCCCGAACTGCCGGGGCGGTTGGCGCGGATCGCGCCGTTCATTGCGGCGGACGATTGGCTGGGGGCCTATGGCGATTTCGCCACGCTCGAACACGTGTTCGGCGGGATCGCCAGGCGCTTGTCCAAGCCTGAGGGAATGAGCGGGGTGATGGACGAGCTGGATAAGCTGTATGAGCCGTTGCTCGCGGATTTTCGAGAGTTCTACCCGCAGTTGCAGGCGTTCGCCGCAGCGTCGCGCTGAAGTTCGGGGCTGCTGGCGCGGCCCCGATTCAACTCAGTTATCCAACCCCAACCACTGCCAACCACTGCGCGGGAAACGCACGCTCACCGGCAGCGAATCCACCCGCCAGGCGTCGGCCAGGGGCTCGTCGAAGGCGGCCGGGACCATCAGCCCGCGGGTCGGGCTGCTGAACGGCTTGCGCAGATCGCTTGGCAGCGGGTTGGCGCTTTCTGCCGGGTTGATCACTGTGGCCTGGGCCAGGCTGCCGTCCGGCAGGCGCACTTCAAGCGGCGAGCCGGGCGTTGCGTGCTCGACGTCCTTGGGGTCCAGGTATACCCACAATTGCGCTGGGCCGTTGCGCTCCAGGCGCATCAGCAAGGTGCCGGGGCCGACGTTCTCGCCGGGCGCCGTGATCACCTCGGAGACGCGCCCGGCCTCAGGTGCAGCGATGCGCATCTGTTGCAGGCGGTCGGTCAGCCAGCGGGCCTCCAGCTCACGCTCGCGCTGGTAGCGCTCGGCTTCGTTGCCACCACCCAGGCTGCGCTCCCAGGCCAGGCGTTCGGCTTCGCGGCTGTCCAGCGCATTCTGCGCCTCGATCAGCTCGCCACGGGTGGCGGCCTGGCGTTGCACCAGGGCGCGCACATCGCGCACCCGTGCGGCAGCGCGGTCGACCAGCGCCTGCAGCACCTGGCGGTTATGTTCGAGCAGGTTGGCCGGCATGGCCGGGCTAGGGCTGGCGGCACCTTGCAACAGGTTCAGGCGCAGCCGCCATTCCGGGTTGTCCACTTCAAGCAAAGGGCTGCCGAGCTGCACATGATCGCCCGGCTGGACGTTCACGGCGGCCACCTGGCCCGGTTGCAAGGCGCGCACCTCAAGGCTGGGCAGGCGCACCAGGGCCGGGGCCTCGACGCGCAGCATGGCTAGGCCATAGCGCCCCGCCAGCCAGGCCGGGGGAATCAGGATCAACAGCAAAATCAGGTACCAGCGCAGGCGAAACGCCAGGCGCTTGCTCGGCGCGTACAGCACCTGCATGCCGCTGTCCTGGGTGGGGTTTTGTTCCTTGGGGCTGCGGAAATTGATCTTCATCGGCTTCTCGGGTAGTCGGTCCAGGATTGCCAGTCGATGCCTTGCAACCCGGCAGGTTGCAGGCTCCGCTGCCAGCCATCGACGAGTTGGCGCAGGTGCGTTGGCGAACTGTCGGACCAGCCCAGTTCACGGGGTTGGTCGGTTTCGATGCTCTGCGCCAGGCGCAGGTTCAGGCGTGGCCAGCGCTGGGCAATGGCGCGGGCGCGCTGGGCGCTTTTATCGGCATCGCGCTGGTAGATCATCAGGCTGACCTGGGTGATGCCCATGTTCTGCAACTCGCAGGGCACGCAGGGCTTGGCGTTGGCGTCGGCCTCGAACCAGCGCGGGTGGCTCGACAGCGCCAGCGGCCAGGGGCTGCTGCGCTTGGCCTCGCGCAGCGTTTGCAGCCAGTCGTGCAGGCGCTGTTCGGGTACCGGCCAACCCAGTTGCTCCACTTCCAGGTCCAGGTGCAGGCCGTCGAAGGGCAGGGTGGCGAAGCGCTCGATCAGGCTCAGCAACTGTGGGCGGCCAGCGGGTTCGATCCAGTGCGGGTCGCCCAGCAGCAGGTTGACCCGCATGCCCTGGGCATGGGCTTGCTGCAACAAGGCTTGCAGCTGGGTGTGCGTGGCGTCGCGGGCGCGCACCTGCTGGCCGTTCAGGCCCAGGTGCAGTTCACTGATGCCGGCGCGGCGCAATTGTGCCAACTCCTCGGCGCGTCGTGCGGGGTCGAGAAAGGCCTGGCTGTCCCAGATGTACACCCCCTGGCGCCAAGCGCTGGCCTGTGGGGGATGGTTGTCTGGGGACGACTTGGACCAATGCAGGCGTTCGCTACCCAACAGCTGTTCGAACGACGCGCTGTCATCGCCGAACACCCGCAAGGCGGCGTCTTGCAGCCACACCCGGTGCCAGGCAGCGATTTGCGCGAAACCTGCGTTGTAGTCGTCGATCAGCGCCTGCTGCTGGCGCAGGCTGGCTTCGCCGGCGTCCAGGTCACCGCGCTGGCGGCGTTCCTCGAGCAGTTGGCGCAGCCCGTCGCGGCGTTCGCTCAGGCGCTGGTACTCGTTGACGCCACGGCGCTGCTGGGCGATGACCTTGCCCAGCTCGCGCAACAGCTCGCCCTGTTCCTGCTCGCGGGCCTGCACGGCGGCCTGGTAGCGCGCCTCGCCCTCACGGCCTCGGGCGCTGCCGTAGTCGAGCAGGTCCACCGGTGCCGACAGGGTCAGCCCGGCAGACAGCCCACGGCCACGATCACCGGCGCCGCTGCGCTCCTCGATGGTCTGGGCGACGTTGAAGTAGGCGTCGATGGCGGTGTACCAGGGCTTGTCGCGCTGCTGCTCGGCGTGTGACAGCTCAGCATCGCGCCCGGCCAGGCGCGGGTTGCCTTGCAGCAGCGGGCGCCAGGCTTCGAGCGGTCGTGGGTGACGGGCGAGGCTGGCGGCCACCGGGGTGTCGCCAGGCGTGAGGTTCACGCCAAGGCTGGCCAGGCTTGCGCGGATATCGCCGAGCAAGTCCTGTTGCAAGGCGCAGCGGTTGCTCACGGCCTGCCACTCGCTGCGCAGCAACTGCGCATCGGAGGGCAGTACCCAGCGGTCGTTCAGGCGTTGTTGCAGCTGCGTTTCAGCAGCGCTGGCGGCCTGCTCCACGCCTTGGCACAGGCGCTGTTCTTCGCTTGCGCGCCACCAGTCGGCATAGGCGCTGCGCACGGCCAGGCGCTGCTGGGCACGTTGGTAGCCTTGTTCGATCTGCGCCAGGCGTACGTCACGCTCGCTGTCGCCCACCGCGTCGAGGCGCCGGCGCAGGCTGCCGAGCAGCGGGTAGCGCACGCCCACGGCGAACGAGCGGCCGTAGTAGTCGTTGCGCAAGTCGTCGGTGACCAGTTCGTGGTAGCGGCCGACTTCGGCGTTGCCGAACATTTCCCAGCCAGCTTCCGACTGGCGTTGATCGCGGGCCGCATAACGCGCCTGCAAACGTTGGTTGGCTGCCTCATTGGAAGGGTGCTCGCTGGCACGCTCCAGGACCGTTTCCAGGGGCAGCGGCGCGGCTGCGGCCAGGGTCGGCAGGCAGCACAGTACTGGCAGCAGCCAGGTGCTCGATGTGTATTTCATGGTTGGCCCCTTAGAAGCGATTGGCGCGCTTGAGCACCCACCAGGGCGCCATGCTCGATTCTTCATGGCCTCGACGCAGCAGCTCGTTGAGCAGCGCGCACACGTTCCAGCAGCGCAGGGCATACATCGCCAAGGGGTAGATCGGCAGTATCCAGGCCAGGCGCAGGTCCTGGCGCGGGCGCTCGCTGACCATCAGCATCATGCCCACGTACAGCAGCACGGTCATGGCCAGGTACAACGCATAGATCAGCAGCGAGAAGAACACGAACGCCGCGGTCGGCAGCACCACCAGCCCCACCAGGGTGTAGCCGACGATGATCAGCGGCAGTACCAGCTGGAAGAACAACCCGCTGACCAGCAGCATGATGAAGTTCGGCCAGCCCACCAGGCGCGGGTTGAAGGTGTGTCGGTGCTTGCGTGCATAGACGAAGAACAAGTCGCCATCCCAGCGCAGGCGCTGTTGCAGGAAGCCGCGCCAGGTCGCCGGTGCGTCGGTATGGCCGATGGCCCGGGGTTCGAAAGGAATGCGCAGGCGGTAGCGGCGGAAGTAGCTCTTGATCCGTAGGGTCAGGTCGAGGTCTTCGGCGGTGTGGGTGTCCCAGCCGCCGATCTGCACCAGGAAGCTGCGGCGGAAGGCGCCGAACGCGCCGGACACGTTGTTCACCAGGTTCCACTCGGCCAGGCCGATCTTGCTCATGTGGATCGACAGCAGGTATTCCAGCGCCTGGATGCGTGTCACCAGCGACTGGCGCACGTTGCGCACCCGCAGGCTGCCCGCCACGGCGGGCACCTTGGGGTCATTGAAGTGGCGCACCATGTTGCCGACCATGTCGTTGTCGAACGAGGTGTCGCCATCGACGTTGATCAGGATTTCACCCGTGCTGAAGGCAAGCCCTGCGTTCAACGACGACACCCGGCCACCGCGCTGCCACTTGGCCAGCGGGCGGATCACGCGGTTGGCCGGCAGCGGGTGGCTGGCCTGGAAGCGGCGAACCGCCTCGAGGGTGGCGCGGTTGCCGCTGGCGCCATCGATGATCGGGATGATCTCGAGCATGCCGGGGTAAGTCTGCTCGGCCAGGCTGCGCAGGGTCAGCTCGACATCGCGCCCTTCGCTGTAGCAGGTGATGATGCACGACACCCGTGGCGCCCAGGGCTGATGCTGTGGCACCTCTGTGCGTTTGCGCGCGAACCAGCGCAAGGTGCCCAGCAGTACCAGCAGGTTCAGCGGTACTTCCAGCAGCAGGAAGTACGGGAAGACCATCAGGAACAGCCGCCAATGGCCGTTCGGGCCCTGGATTTCCGCTATCCAGGTCATCCAGTGTTCGATCAGTGCATTCATTGCAGTTCCCCCGCCAGGCGTGCCATCAACAGCTCGGCGGTTTCTTTCTCGAACAACCCTTCGGGGGCGACGCAGCCCACGGTGGCCAGGCGGATGTCCTTCAGCTCCTCGCCGACGAACAGTTCGCTGATGCGGTTCAGGCGCTCGACCACTCGCTCCAGGCCCTGGCCGTCGGTGTACATCAGCAGCAGCCACAGCTGTTCTTCGCTGGTGCGGGTGCAGCGGTCGGTGTCGCGGATGGCCACCTGGATGCGTTCGATCAGCGCGTCGAGCAAGGCGTGGCCGCGTTGCGGGCCGAGGCGCTCGAGCACTTCGCCGAGGTTGTGGAAGCGCAGGCCGAGCAGGGCGAAGCGCGGCGCCTTGTGGCGCTCGATCAGCTCAAGCTGCCAGTCGAGCAAGGTGCGGAAGGTGGTGGCGCCGACCATCGCCAGGGCGCCGAACAGCGGCTCGCTGTCGCGCTCAAGGCCCTGGCGCGCGGCGAGCATGCCGGCTTCGGAGAGCTGGTAGTCGCGAATTTCGCGCACGTGCAGTTGCTCGGGGCTGTGCGCTTCGCCGCAATCCAGGCAGCGCGCCTCGATGTCGGCGTCGATGAAGAACGCCTGGCACTGGTTGCAGGTGTAGTTTTCCAGTGGCCGGTCGTAGTCGCTGCCGATGTGCCGCAAGCGGGTCACGCAGTTGGGGCAGACCAGCGCGCCGTCCTTGAGAAATTGCGCCTGGCGGCCGATGTGTCCGCAGGTGAAGCAGTGCAGCGAGGCCTGGCGGCGGATGTCCAGGCTGTTGCATTCGGTGCACACGTCGACGTAGTTGAGCTGGCCGCTGCCGCAGCGGCGGCACAGGCGAATGCGGTCGATGAGCGCGGTGCTTTCCAGAAGCCCGCGCTGGGCCAGGTCGCGCACCAGTGCCAGGCTGTTGGTGGCTTCGCCAGCCAGGCAGCGCACCAGCGGGAAGTCGTAGTGCTGTGGGTGCGTCGGGTGGCGCAGGGCGCGCAGGCGGCCGGGACCGCGCAACCACAAATAGGCCAGCAGG
This sequence comes from Pseudomonas sp. NPDC089554, assembly GCF_050280645.1. Taxonomy (NCBI): domain Bacteria; kingdom Pseudomonadati; phylum Pseudomonadota; class Gammaproteobacteria; order Pseudomonadales; family Pseudomonadaceae; genus Pseudomonas; species Pseudomonas sp. NPDC089554. The sequence continues at coordinate 10,007 of NZ_JBNNVR010000012.1, read as the reverse complement.
TGGGCCTGCGGGGTTTGCGGCGCGCGGCCGTTGTTGAACACTGCCAGGCGTTCGCGGTGCAGCAGGCATTGGCGTTCGAGGGTCTGCCAATCCTCGGCGGGGCCATCGGACAACGCCTGGATCTCTGCGTCCTGCGGGTCGCGGCAGTGGATCAGGCTGAGCCCGTAGTGAGGATGGCTGCGCAGCGCATGCAGCAGCCGACGGTTTTCCTCGGGGCTCGCCTCGAGCAACACGGCGTCGAAGGCCGGTTGCAGCAGCAGGGCGGTGAGGTCGTTGAAGCGTGTCGCGAGTGGATGGCGCGCGTCGCGGCCAGGCCCTATTTCAGCGACACGGATGACAGCGTCATTCATGGCAGCTCCAGTTCTGCGTTTGAAGCTCGGACTGGAGCGGCTATACAAAAGTTCTACACACAAAGTTTCTTGTACAACTTTTGGCAGAATCGCCGGGCGTCGCAGCGCTGGCTGCGACGCGTTTACTAGGCGGCTTTGGCGTGAATACGTGTGACAGCAGTCGGTTGTATTTCGCCGAACAGTGTCAGATGAACGGCTTGCTGCGCCTGCAGGGCCAGCACCGCGCGCTCCTTGCCTTGGCTGGCGATGGGCGACAGCAGGTGCAGGCGCACCTGGCCACGCGGATGGGCGAACAGGCGCATCAGGTGCGACACCAGGTCGTCATCGCCGATGAAGGGAGCGATCGGGTCGTGTTGCCCATCGCGCAGGTATTCGATCGCCACCGGTTGCACCGCGATGCCCTGGTCGATGGCACCTGCCAGCAGGCGACCATGGAAGGTGCGCAGGCTGCGGCCATCGGTGGTGGTGCCTTCCGGGAAGATCAGCAGCGGCCGTTGCTGGCCGAGCTGCGTGCTGATCTGCTCGCGCAGGCGCTGGCTGTCGCCACCGCCCCGGCGGATGAACAGCGTGCCGGCCTTTTCCGCCAGCCAGCCGGCCACCGGCCACTGGCGCACTTCGGCCTTGGACAGGAACGACAGCGGGGTGAGCATGCCCAGCAGCGGAATGTCGGTCCACGACACATGGTTGCTGACCCACAGCATCGGTTGGCGCGGCAGTTCACCCACCACCTGCACCTCGAAGGGCAGGGCGGCGACCAGGCGCTTCATGAACAGGCAGGTCCAACGCTGGCGGCGTTCGCTGGAGGTGCGCAGGCCGACACGTTCACCGAGGGCGATAAAGCTGGCCATCGCCAGGCCCAGGCACAGCACCAGCAGCAGGCGCAGGAGGCGGGCGCTGGCCCGCAGCCGCAGCATCAGACCGCCGCCTTGAAGTGGCGGGCGTAGCGCGGGCAGAGGTCGTCGCGCTTGAGCAGGATGAACACGTCGGCCACCTGGAAGTCTTCGTCCCAGCATGGCTCACCGCAGATCTTCGCGCCCAGGCGCATGTAGGCCTTGAGCAGCGGTGGCATTTCGGCGATGACGTTGCCTGGCAATGGCATGCTCGGCAGCGGGTTCTTCGGTTCGGCGCGCAGGTGCTCGGTGCACAGGTAGCGATCGCGCAAGCGATGCATGATGGCGTGGGCCTGTACCCCGCCGTCCTGCATGGGGATGCTGGCGCAGCCCATCAGGTAGCTGTAGCGGCCTTCGTTGAGCACTTCGGCAAGCTCGCCCCACAGCACGGCGATGGTGCCGCCATTGCGGTAGGCCGGGGCTACGCAGGTGCGGCCCAGTTCCAGGATCGGGCCTTCGAGTTGCAGCAGCCCGTGCAGGCTGAATTCTTCTTCGCTGTAGAAACGGCCCAGGCTGCTGGCAGCCTGGTGGTCGAGCAGGCGGGTGGTGGCTACCAGCTCGCCGGTGTTCAGGTCGCGTACGCCAATGTGGCGGCAGTGTACGTCGTAGTCATCCATGTCCAGGCCCAGTTCGGCGCCTTTGAGCTTGGCCTTGAATTCTGCGCTGAACACTTTGTAGCGCAGGGCCTGTGCTTCCTGCAGGGCCGCAGCGCCGACCAGGCGTTCGGCTTGCAGACGGCGTTCAGTGCTGTTGTCGCCAGAGCGAGCGATCCGAGTCATTACGAGTCTCCATAAGCCAGCCATATGAGGGTTGCGGCCGGTCGGCTTTGTTGTGCAAAGTCAGCCTAGGTAGCCCCGGTGTCACCTCCATGAATCTTTGGTGATGCTTGCGTGACACCCCCTGCGAGGAGTTTTCGATGCCCTGGTTGCAACGACTCAACGACCCATTGCGCCTGCCGCTGGCGGCCAGCCTTGGGCAAACCCACGCCGCCGTGCTCGAGCACCTGGGCGTGGTCAACCCGTTCGAACTGGCGGTGCTGGGCGGGCGAGCCATGGCAACGCCCGGGCTGGCCTTCCTGGTCGGTTACCAGGCGGCCTTGCGCGTGCTCTGGCCCAGCGCGCCAGCGGGCCTGGGGGCGCTGTGCGCCACCGAGCGGCGGAGCGTGCGCCCGGCCGATATGCAAACCCGCCTCGATGGTTTGCGCCTGACCGGCAGCAAGGGCTTCGTCACGGCGGGCCTTGAAGCTGAGTGGCTGCTGGTGGCGGCGCGCTGCGAAGCGCCCGGCGAACCCCCACGCCTGAGCCTGGCGGTGGTCTACCCCGGCGAGCCTGGTGTCACCCTGGAGGCGCTGCCGACCCTGCCGCTGATGCCCGAGGTCGGCCATGCCCGCCTGGCGTTGCACAACGCGGCCTGCGAACTGCTGGCTGGCGATGGCTGGGATGCCTACGTCAAACCGTTCCGCTCCCTCGAAGACCTGTACGTGCTCGCCGCCCTGGCGGCCTGGCTGTACGGCGTAGGCCAGGCATGCGCCTGGCCGCAGGCGCTGCAACTGCGCCTGGTCGGACTGCTCGCCGGGTGCGCTGAAGGCAGCCGGCAGTGCGCCGACAGCGTGGCCTGCCACCTGCTGCTGGGCGGCCTGTTCGCCCAGTTCGATAGCCTGCGTGGTGATATCGACAGCGCCCTGGCCAATGGCCCAGAGCCCTGGGCAAGCTTGTGGCAGCGTGACCAAGGCCTGCTTGCATTGGCCACCGTCGCGCGGGAAAAGCGCCTGGCCAAGGCCTGGGCTGCCGCTGGATTGTCATGAAACCCTGGCAGGCTCGGCCGATTCGCAAGGCGAGGGGTGGCAATGGGTAAGCTGCGGGTGGGGCTGTTGGGCATCCTGGGGCTGGTGGCGTGCTCGGCATTCGCCGAGGACTGGCCTGTGCCTGACTGGCAGCACGACCCGGCCCATTATGACTGGCAGGCCGTCGACGACTACGCCTTCCCGGCGCGTGACGAAGCCGAGCGCCATGGCGTGCGCAGCGATGCGCTGCTGATCGTGCGCGACGGGCGCATCGTGCATGAGCGCTACACCGCCCCGACCCGCGCCGACACCCCGCACCTGACCTGGTCGATCAGCAAGAGCGTGCTGGCCACGCTGCTGGGCGTGGCCCAGGCCGAGGGTCGCTTCCAGCCGATGGATGCGGCAGCACGCTACTACCCGCCCTTGCAGGCGCACCCGCGGCTCACCCTGCTGGACCTGCTGAATTGGGCCAGCGGCCTGGCCTGGCAGGAAGACTACGAATACGCGCCGCTGAAGTCGTCGGTGGTGGCGATGCTCTATACCCGTGGCCGCCAGGACATGGCCGCGTTCACCGCCGCCATGCCTGCCGAGGCGGCACCGGGCAGTCGCTTCGCCTATTCCAGCGGCGACAGCAACCTGCTGGCCGCCGCCCTGCGCGGCATGCTCGAGCCTGGCCGCTATGCCGACTACCCCTGGCAGGCCCTGTTCGAGCCGCTGGGCATCGGAAGTGCAACCTGGGAGCGCGACGGCGCGGGCACCTATGTCGGCTCTTCCTACCTCTACCTGAGCGCCCGCGACCTGGCGCGCATTGGCCTGTTGATGGCGCGCGACGGGCGCTGGCGCGAGCGCCAGCTGCTGACGCCAGACTGGGTGCGCTTCAACCGCACCTTGTTCACTGCCGCCAAGGGTATGCTGGGCGAGGCCAACCCCGGTGGCCATTGGTGGCTCAACCAGCCATTGCCAGGCCAGGCAACGCCTTGGCCGAGCGCGCCTACCGACACCTTCGCTGCGCTCGGCCACTGGGGCCAGGCGCTGTACGTCGTACCTTCCCGCAAGCTGGTGATCGTGCGCTACGGCGATGACCGCGATGGCAGCTACCGTCACGACGAACTGCTCAAGCGCGTGCTGGCGGTGCTGGACAAGGAGGGCGCATGAAGCGTGCATTGCTGGTGTTGCTGGTAGTACTGCTGGCTTGGGCCTGGCAAGAACGCCAGGCCTTGGGCGACTTCCCAGGCATTCTCCCGGCCTACTCGGCCAAGGAGTATTGCTCGTGCCGCTTCGTCATGGGCTTCGATGTGGCTTACTGCCGAAGCTACGTGCGCCAGTACCTGCCGCTGAGCTTGCTGGAAGAGGACAGCGCCGCGCGTACAGTGCTGGCCGAAGGCCTGGGGCAGCGCAGCCAGGCGGCCTGGCAGGGCCAGCGCGAGGGCTGTCGCTTGCTGCCGTGAAGGCGCGAGGGGTAAGGTTGACGGCCTTGTTTGTCGAGGTTTCCCACCCATGCTGTTGCGTTTGCTCCCCGCCCTGCTGCTGGCCCTGTGCCTACCTGCTCATGCCAACTGGCACCTCGATGGCGAGTCTTCACGCTTGTCGTTCATTACCGGCAAGAACGGCGACACCGCCGAGTTGCACCGTTTCCTGGTGCTGCACGGCAAGGTCGACCGCAAGGGCGCGGCCAGCCTGAGCATCGAGATGGAGTCGATCAGCAGCGGTATTCCCCTGCGTGACGAGCGCATGCGCGAAGACCTGTTCGAGGTGTCGCGCTTTCCCAATGCCACGGTGCAGGCCCAGCTCGACCTGCGGCCGATCAATGACCTGGCCAATGGCGCCCAGCTGGAGTTGCGCCTGCCGTTGACCCTGACCCTGCATGGCCAATCGCACAACTTCAATGCGCTGCTGCTGGCCACGCGCCTGGACGAGCGCCGCTTCCAGGTGGTGACCCTCGAGCCCCTGCTGCTGCGCGCCGAGGACTACGGCCTGCTGCCGGGGTTGGAAAGCCTGCGCAAATTTGCCGGGCTCAAGTCGATCAACCCGTCGGTGCCGGTAAGCGCGGTGCTGATCTTCACCGCCCGCTGACATGCCGGGGCCGGTCTTCCCCTGGCGGGATGGCAACCAGTTCGAGCTGATGGTCGATGGCCCCGAGTTTTTCCCACGCATGCTGCTGGCGATCGTGCGCGCCGAGTACCAGGTCGACCTCGAACTGTACCTGGTGGAGGCCGGGGCCTGTGCCGAGGCGGTGGTCGAGGCGCTGGAGTCGGCGGCGCGGCGTGGTGTGCGGGTGCGCTGCCTGTTCGATGACTATGGCTCGCTGGCCTTTACCAGCCCCCTGCGCCAACGCTTGCAGGCCGCTGGCGTACAGTTGCGCTGGTACAACCGCCTGCGCTGGCGGTGCGGCTTGCGCAACCTGTACCGCGACCACCGCAAGCTGCTGCTGGTGGATGAGCGCTGGGCGGCGGTGGGCGGCACCGGGGTGACCGACGAATTCTGGACGCCGGGCGAGGCCAGCAGCGAGTGGCATGAAGTGATGGTGCGCATGGAGGGGCCGGTCGTTACCGACTGGCAATTGCTGTTCGACCGCCAATGGCACGCCAACCATCGACGTACCGCCTGGCGCCCGCCGGAGGGCTTTGGCCTGCCACGCCTGCCCAGGGTGCCCGTGCCAGGGCAGGGCCTGGGCCGGGTGGCCTATGCCGATGCGCGCCAGCACCGCGACATCCTGCACGCGCTGGTGCGTGCCTTGAACAGCGGGCAACAGCGTATCTGGCTGGCCACGCCGTACTTCCTACCGACCTGGAGCGTACGCCGCTCGCTGCGCCGCGCCGCACAGAAGGGCCTGGACGTGCGCCTGTTGCTCACCGGCCCACGCACCGACCACCCGTCAGTGCGCTACGCCGGGCATCGCTACTACCCCCGGCTGCTGCGCGCAGGGGTGCGGATCTTCGAATACCAGCCGTGTTTCCTGCACCTGAAAATGGCGCTGGTGGACGACTGGGTCAGCATCGGCTCGTGCAACTTCGACCACTGGAACTTGCGCTTCAACCTCGAGGCCAATGTCGAGGCCATCGACCCGCCCTTGACCGCCGCCGTGCGGGCCAGTTTCGAGCGTGATTTCGCCCTCAGCGAAGAAGTCGACCTCGACCACTGGCACGCGCGCCCGCTGTGGCGGCGGGTCAAACAGCGGGTGTGGGGCTGGCTCGACCGCCTGGTGGTGAACCTGCTCGACCGGCGCGACTGAGGGCGCGGCGCACATCGTCAAAGCGAACTATCGTGCAGGTTTGTTTCCCTGCAAACGAAGGAGTGGATGCGATGACGGCCAAGAAGATTCTCATGCTGGTGGGTGATTTCGTCGAAGACTACGAAGCCATGGTGCCGTTTCAGGCGCTGGGTATGGTCGGCCACACGGTGCATGCGGTGTGCCCCGAGAAAGTAGCAGGGCAGACGGTGCGCACCGCCATCCACGACTTCGAGGGCGAGCAGACCTACAGCGAAAAGCCGGGTCATAACTTCGCCCTGAACTACGACTTCGCCCGGGTACGTGCCGAGAGCTATGACGCGCTGCTGATTCCTGGCGGGCGGGCGCCTGAATACCTGCGTCTGGATGAGCGGGTGTTGGAACTGGTCTGTGCATTCAACATGGCCGGCAAACCGATTGCGGCAGTGTGCCATGGGGCGCAGTTGCTGGCGGCGGCGGGGGTGTTGGAGGGGCGTGAGTGCAGTGCCTACCCGGCGTGTGCGCCGGAGGTGAAGCTGGCTGGCGGTACCTTCGTGGATATCGCCATCGACCAGGCCCATGTGGATGGCAACCTGGTCACGGCTCCGGCCTGGCCGGCGCATCCGGCGTGGTTGGCGGCGTTTTTGAAGGTGCTGGGGACGAGGATTGCCTGATGTGGCGCGGGTAGCCTCAGCCCACCTGCTCGACCCAGTCATTGAGGTTGTAGTAGTTGGTCACCCGGGCGATTTTCCCACAGTGGATATAGAAGAACGCCCCAGCCGACAACACATAGGTCTGCCCCTGGGCCGGCGGCAGGCCTTCGTCGTCGGCCAGGTACGCGCCGTGCACGGTGAATTCTGCCGCCGCCCGGCTGCCATCGGCATTCTGCATCACCACGATATCCGCCAAACGCTCGCGGTAGCAGCGGTTCATCTTGTCCATGAAGCCGGCGAACGCTGCCTTGCCCATCTGCCGCTCGCCCTGGTTGATGTCGTGGATCACGTCTTCGCTGAGCAGGGCAAGAAAGGTCGGCATGTCGCCTGCATTGAAAGCGGCGTAGTAGGCGTGCACCAGTTCGGTAGCGGTCATGGCAATGTTCCTGTCGTGTACGGGAAAGGGCGTGGCGATGGCCGGATGATAGGGTTTCCCCAGGAGCCCGACTTAGCCGAGGGCGTCATCCACATCGACAAAACGACCGCCCCGCATGGAAATACGCCTGCTGCACGGCGCTGCCATCGCGCCTTACATCGATGACCTCGCTCGCCTGCGCCTGACGGTGTTTCGCGAGTTTCCCTACCTTTACGACGGCACGGCAGAGTACGAAGCCGACTACTTGTCCACCTATGTGCGCGCCGAGCGTAGCCTGGTGGTGCTGGCCCTGGATGACGGCCAGGTGGTCGGCGCTTCCACTGGCTTGCCGCTGGCCGATGAAACCGCCGAGTTCCAGCAACCCTTCCTCGATCAGGGCCGCAACCCGCGCAAGGTCTACTACTTCGGCGAGTCGGTGCTGTTGCCGGCCTACCGAGGGCAGGGGCTTGGCGTGCGCTTCTTCATCGAGCGCGAGGCCTATGCGCACACGCTGGGCGCGTTTCACTACTGTGCGTTCTGCGCGGTGGAGCGGCCCAGCGGTCATCCCCGCAGGCCGGTGGACTACAAGCCGTTGCACGGTTTCTGGCGCAACCGTGGCTTCATGCACCAGCCTTCGCTGCGTACTTCCTACAGCTGGCGCGACCTGGACGAGCAGCAGGCGTCACCCAAGACGCTGTCGTTCTGGCTCAAGGAGCTGCTGCCATGATCCGCCTCGCTGCCTGCCAGTACGCCATAGAATTGCATGAAAGCTGGGAGGCCTATGCCACGCATCTGGAGGGCTTGTGTGTCGAGGCCGCAGAGGCCGGGGCGCAGTTGCTGCTGTTGCCTGAATATGCCGGGTTGGTGCTCAGCGGCCAGTTACCGGCGGCGCAACGTAGCGACCTGAAAGGCTCTATTGCCGGTATCCAGCCCCTGTTGGCACCTTGGCTGGCGCTGTGCGAAGGCATTGCCCGGCGCCTGGGCGTGTACTTGCAACCCGGCAGCGTACCGGTGCTCGACCCCGATGGGCTGTATCGAAATCGCGCTTGGCTGTTCGGCCCGCAAGGCCTGTTGGGGTACCAGGACAAACTGATGATGACCCGCTTCGAGCGTGAGCAGTGGGGTATTGCGGCGGGCCAGGGGCTGAAGGTGTTCGACACGTCCCTGGGGCGCCTGGGCATTCTGATTTGCTACGACAATGAGTTCCCGATGCTCGCTCGGCGTCTGGCCGAGCAGGGGGCCGACCTGATTCTCGCGCCCAGTTGTACCGACACCGAAGCGGGCTATCACCGGGTGCGCATCGGCGTCCAGGCGCGCGCGCTGGAGAACCAGGTGGCGGTGTTGCAGAGCCCGACGGTGGGGCTTGCACCTTGGTCGCAGGCGCTGGACGAGAATACCGGCCGGGCAGGGCTGTTCGTGCCGCCGGATCACGGCATGCCGGGGGATGGGGTGCTGGCGTTGAGTGCGCAGTTGAGCCCGCTGCGCAGCCAGTGGCTGGTGGCGGAGCTGGATCTGCAGGCGGTGATTAACGTGAGGCGGGAAGGGCAGGTGTTCACCCGGCGGGACTGGCCGGAGCAGTTCGAACGACTGGACTGAAAACAGCGGCGCCCCGCAAGGGAGGCACCGCTGTAGTTACAGTCTTACTTCACTTCAACAGCCAGGCTTTCAGCAATCTTGCTCTGCCACAGCGCGGGACCTGTGATGTGCACCGACTCACCTTGGCTGTCGACCGCAACGGTCACCGGCATGTCCTTGACCTCGAACTCGTAGATCGCTTCCATGCCCAGCTCGGCGAAGGCCAGCACCTTGGACTTGCGAATCGCCTGGGCCACCAGGTAGGCAGCGCCGCCGACGGCCATCAGGTACACGGCCTTGTTGTCCTTGATCGCCTCGATGGCGGTCGGGCCACGCTCGGACTTGCTCGATCGCGCCCAGCAGGCCAGTCTGCTCGAGGATCTGGCGGGTGAACTTGTCCATGCGGGTTGCGGTGGTCGGGCCGGCTGGGCCTACCACTTCGTCACCGACCGGGTCGACCGGGCCGACGTAGTAGATGAAGCGGCCTTTGAGGTCGACCGGCAGCTCTTCGCCACGGTTGAGCATCTCGACCATGCGCTTGTGCGCGGCGTCGCGGCCGGTGAGCATCTTGCCGTTGAGCAGGACGGTCTCGCCCGGCTTCCAGCTGGCGACTTCTTCCGGGGTGATGTCGTCGAGGTTGACGCGGCGCGCGCTTGGGCCAGCTTCCCAGACGATTTCCGGGTAGGCGTCCAGCGATGGCGCTTCCAGCTCGGCAGGGCCGGAACCGTCGAGCACGAAGTGGGCGTGACGGGTAGCGGCGCAGTTGGGGATCATGCACACCGGCAGCGAGGCGGCGTGGGTCGGGTAGTCCATGATCTTGACGTCGAGCACGGTGGTCAGGCCGCCCAGGCCCTGGGCGCCGATGCCCAGCTGGTTGACCTTCTCGAACAGCTCCAGGCGGATCTCTTCGATGCGGTTCTGCGGGCCACGGGCTTTCAGTTCATGGATGTCGATGGATTCCATCAACACTTCCTTGGCCATCACCGCGGCCTTTTCGGCGGTACCGCCGATGCCGATGCCGAGCATGCCAGGCGGGCATCGACCAGGCCGTCGTAGCGCCCGCCCGCACACACGGTGCCTTGGGCGCCGAGCTTGTCGGTGACCCATTCGAATACGGTCTTGCTGTAATAGTC
>NZ_JBNNVR010000011.1:0-88568 GCF_050280645.1 Pseudomonas sp. NPDC089554 | reverse complement strand
AGCCGTCCGATTGCCCTGGCCATGGCCGTGGAGATGGTCGGGATCTGTTATGCGCTTGGCCCGACCAAGCCCGCTCCCACAGGCATTGTGGCGCCCTCACGCACGGCGCGTTACCTGTGGGAGCGGGCTTGCCCCGCGATAGCGCCTACCTGCCTTACTTACCTGCCTTACTGCTCAGCCGACAACAGCGCCCTGGCCAGCTCTTCGTCGGTGGCGTTCAACCCTGGATGCTCCTTGCGCACCTGCTCCAGCGCCGACTCTACGTAGGCACCACGAATGGCACCGTCGCTGGCGATGAAGGCCGACAGTTCGTCGTGGGCCGGAATGATGCGCTTGTCATCCTTGAAGGTGGAATACAGCGAGGCGGAAACCCCCGCCGAAGTAGCAACATCGCCCGCATCGACGCGGGCAAGCGCGGCGCCAGCGGGAAGGCACAGCAGCAGTGCGGAAACGACCAGTGAGTGACGCATGAGTCAGTCCTCCAGAAGCGTGAAGCCCAAGGGATTACCGCATGCACTTAAGAGGTGGACTCTGGGCTCGAAGTTCCATAGCCCACCGCGCGATGCTGTCGGGCCCATGCCTGTACATGGACAGCCAACTGGCCAAGGGGCAGGATGGAGTGCCCTGGGCGGTTGCCCAGCCCTGACCATTCACAGGACGTCGAAGGTTCCCCATGCCTGAATTCACGCTGCATTGTTTCGCCGAATCCGGCAACGCCTACAAGGCTGCGCTGATGCTTGAATTGACCGGGCAACGCTGGCAGCCGCGGTTCGTCGACTTCTTCAACGGCCAGACCCGCGACCCGGCCTGGCGCGAGGAGCACAACGAGCAAGGTGAAGTGCCGGTGCTCGAACATGGCGCCCGCACCTTTACCCAGTCAGCCTTGATCCTCGACTACCTTGCCGGGCTCACCGGGCAGTACGCAGCCCATGACGAGGACGAGAAGCGCGAGATCTGGCGCTGGATGCTGTTCGACAACCACAAGTTCACCAGCTATTACGCCGCCTTGCGCTTTTTCTACTGCCTCAAGCAAACCGGCGACACGCCTGTCACCCAGTTCCTGCGCGAGCGGGCCACGGCAGCCTACCGGGTAGTCGATGTGCATTTGGCCGACACGCCATTCATGGTCGGCGGTCGGCTGACCATCGCCGACCTGTCGCTGGCGGGGTATGTGTTCATGCCGGAGGACACCGGCATGGCGGTGCAGCAGTTCACGCATATCGAGGCCTGGAAAGACCGTATTCGCGCGGAGCCAGGTTGGAAACACCCTTATGAATTGATGCCGCGCCAGGCGTAACGACCGGCGCATCAACCGTGCGGCGCTGCGGCCTTGTCTGTGGCGCCGGCAAACTGTGCCTTGAGATGCCCCTGTTCATCCAGCAGCCAGGCATCCATCACTTCACGCACCACAGGCCCCGCCACCCGGCCGCCGGCCTCGCCGTTCTCGATCATCACCGCCACCACGATGGACGGCCGCTCTGCCGGGGCGAAACCGACGAACAGGGCGTTGTCGCGGTGACGCTCGAGGGTCTTGTTGCGGTCGTAGCGTTCACCCTGACGAATCGCCACCACCTGCGCCGTGCCGCTCTTGCCGGCAATGCGGTACTGCGCACCGGCAGCGGCGGCGCGGGCGATGCCGCGCGGGTCGTGCATGACCATCTGCATGCCGGTGTTGACCTGGTCCCAGGCGCGTTTGTCGCGCAGCACGATGTCGGGCATCGGGTTGGGGTCGACCGGGGGCTGGCCGCCAACGGTCATCGCCAGGTGCGGGCGGTGCCAGGCGCCTTTGCTGGCCAGCAGGCTGGTGGCCTGGGCCAGCTGCAGCGGGGTGACCTGCATGTAGCCCTGGCCGATGCCGAGGATCAGGGTTTCGCCGGGGAACCACGGCTGGCGACGGGTGGCGCGTTTCCACTGGGCCGAAGGCATCAGCCCGGGCGATTCCTCGAACAGGTCCAGCGACACTTTCTGCCCCAGGCCGAACTCGCTCATGTAGTCGTGCAGCCGCTCGACCCCCAGCTTGTGCGCCAGGTCGTAGAAGTAGGTGTCGTTGGAACGCATGATGGCGCTGTACAGGTCCACCCAGCCATCGCCGGTGCGGTTCCAGTTGCGGTACTTGTGGTCGTAGTTGGGCAGCTCGTAGTAGCCGGGGTCGAATACCCGGCTGGCGGGGGTGATGACGCCACTGTCGAGCCCGGCGATGGCCACTTCCGGCTTGACCGTCGAGCCCGGCGCATACAGGCCGCGCAGCACACGGTTGAACAGCGGGCGGTCGATGGAGTCGCGCAGGGCTGCGTACTGCCTGAAGCTGATGCCCTTGACGAACAGGTTGGGGTCGAAGCTGGGGTTGCTGACCATCGCCAGCACTTCGCCGGTGGCCGGGTCAAGCGCCACCAGCGCGCCACGGCGCTCGCCCAGGGCGTGCTCGGCGGCTTGTTGCAGGTGCAGGTCAAGGCTCAGGTAGATGTCCTTGCCCGGTGTCGGGGCGTGGTGGCGCAGCACCCGCATCACCCGGCCCTGGGCGTTGGTCTCGACTTCTTCGTAGCCCACCTGGCCGTGCAGTTCGTGCTCGTAGAAGCGCTCGACGCCGGTCTTGCCGATCGACTGGGTGCCGCGGTACGCAGTGCTGTCGAGGGTCTTGGCCTCGGCTTCGTTGATACGCCCGACATAGCCCACCGAGTGGGCGAAGTGCGTGCCTTGCGGGTACTCGCGGATGAACTGCGGCTCGACGTCCAGCCCCGGCAGGCGGAACTGGTTGACCGCGATCAGGGCGATCTGCTCTTCGCTCAGGCCGAACATCAATGTCACCGGCTCGAACGGCTTGCGGCCGCGGCGCAGGTCCTTGTCGAACTGGGCGCGGTCTTCATCGCCCAGGCCGAGCACCTTGGCCAGGGTATCGAGTACTGCCGGGGTCTGCCCGTCGGTGCGTTCGCGGGTCAGGGTGAGGTTGAAGCTGGGTTTGTTGTCGGCCAGTACCACGCCATTGCGGTCGTAGATCAGGCCGCGTTCGGGGGCGATGGGCAGCACGTGCACACGGTTGTTTTCCGACACGGCCGTCTGCTGCTCGTGTTGCAGTACTTGCAGCACGTAGAGGCGCCCCACCAGGATGGCGCTCAGGCTCAGCAGCAGCGCAGCGCAGGCCAGCACCCGGCGGTTGACCAGGTGCTTTTCCTTTTCATGGTCCTTGAGCGGGATCGGTTGTGGCATGGGGCGTGAAGCGTGATTGGCCAGGGGCAGGCGATGCTACGCAAGCCATCGCCGCCGCTCGATGAAAGTTTGTTCATCTGCCCCGAAGCACGTTTACTCGCCGCTGACCAATTGTCGCGCCAGGCGGTTGTGACGCTCCAGTACCAGGGGTAGGTCGACGGTGGTCAAGCGGCCACCCTCGACCACCACGCGGCCATTGATGACGCTGGTGTCGACGTGGGTCGGGGTGCAGAACACCAAGGCCGCCAGTGGGTCGTGATGCGCGCCGGCGTAGGCCAAATGGCCCAGGTCGAAGGCCACGAAGTCGGCCACCATGCCCGGCGCCAAGGCACCGATGTCATCGCGGTTGAGCACCTTGGCGCCACCCAAGGTGGCGATTTCCAGTGCTTCGCGGGCGGTCATCGCATCCGGTCCGAAGCCCACGCGTTGCAGCAGCAGCGCCTGGCGCACCTCGCCGATCATGCTGGCGCCATCGTTGGACGCCGAGCCGTCCACCCCCAGGCCTACCGGTACGCCGTGGTCGCGCATGCGGCGAATCGGCGCGATGCCCGAGGCCAGGCGCATGTTCGAGCAGGGGCAGTGGGCCACGCCAGTGCCCGTGCGGGCGAACAGCTCGATACCGTGCTGGTCCAGCTGCACGCAGTGCGCGTGCCACACGTCGTGGCCGACCCAACCCAGGTCTTCGGCGTACTCGGCTGGGGTCATGCCGAACTTCTCGCGGCTGTAGGCGATGTCGTTTACGTTCTCGGCCAGATGGGTGTGCATCGACACGCCGTAGTGGCGCGCCAGCACGGCGGCTTCGCGCATCAGGTCGCGGCTGACCGAGAACGGCGAGCAGGGCGCCACCACCACGCGCAGCATCGCGCCGTGACGGTCGTCATGGTAGTCCTCGATCAGGCGCTGGGACTCCTTGAGGATGTCGCTTTCCTTCTCCACCACCGCATCCGGCGGCAGGCCGCCCTGGCTCTGGCCCACGCTCATGCTGCCGCGGGCGGCGTGGAAGCGCATGCCGATTTCCCCGGCGGCATGGATGCTGTCGTCGAGCTTGCAGCCATTGGGGTAGATGTACAGGTGATCGCTGGAGGTGGTGCAGCCGGAGAGCATCAGTTCGGCCATGGCGGTCTGGGTCGACACGGCGATCATCTCCGGGGTCAGCCTGGCCCAGATCGGGTACAGGTTGCTCAGCCAGTTGAACAGCTCGCCGTCCTGGGCGGCGGGCACCACGCGGGTAAGGCTCTGGTACATGTGGTGGTGGGTGTTGACCAGGCCCGGGATGACCACCTTGCCGGTCATGTCCAGCACCACGTCGGCGGTGGGCGGCAGGGTGTCGCTCGGGCCGACCTGGCGAATCAGGTTGTCTTCGATGAACAGCCCGCCGCGTTTGATCTCGCGGCGTTGGCCATCCATGGTCACCAGCAGTTCGGCGTTCTTGACCAGCATTGTCTTGGGCATGGGTATTCCTCTCCCGCGTGGCGGGTGTCGTGAAAGGCATTGTTTGTGCGCGGTGCTGCCTGGCTAGGCGGCGAGATAACGCCCGGGAGGTAGGCCAGGTGGCGTGTGCAGCGCGACGACGGGGAGGGTGAACAGAGCGTGCGAAGGGTGCCCGCAGCGGGCGAAAGAATAAAGGGCTTGCATGGCTTGAGCCTGGCGCAATACGCAGCGGCGATGACCGATGTCGTAGGCGCGGGAGCAATGTAAACAGAGTTGAATATTTTTGTATACACCTGCTCAGGCCATCAAGGTGCCCAACGGATTTGTATCAAGCGCGGGGAATTTGTCAGACTACACATTCAATAATCATTTTCATTCGCAAGGTTTTCCCATGCAGCTGGCCGCCGCCCCCCAGTCTCCCGTTCGTATCCTGGCCATCGAGGACGACCCCGTGTTGTCCCGGCACATCGAGCAGCACTTGGGCGAACGCGGTTTCGCGGTGACCCTGCGGCACGAGGCTGGCGATGTGGCCGAGCAGGTGCGCGAAGGCGGCTTCGACCTGGTGCTGCTGGACATCCTGCTGCCCGACGGCAACGGCCTGGAGCGTCTGGCCCAACTGCGCCAGGCCCAGCGCGTGCCGGTGATCCTGATGTCGGCGCTGGGCGCTGAGCAGGACCGTATCGTCGGCTTCAGCCAGGGCGCCGACGACTACTTGCCCAAGCCCTTCAGCATGGCGGAAATGGACGTGCGCATCGATGCGCTGCTGCGCCGGGTCGCCTACGAGCGCCAGGCACGTGCGGGGCATGAGGTGCAAGAGGCGCAGGCGGCACTGAGCCAGGCGCTGGACCTAGCCTTCGACCCGATCCGTGGCGATGTCTGCCACGCGCAGCGCTGGGCCGGGCTCACCAGTACCGAATACCGCATCCTGGAAACCCTGTTGCAGGCCCCAGGCGAGGTGCTCAGCAAGACCTTCCTCTACCAGCAGGCGCTGCACCGGGCGTATTCGATCCATGACCGTGGCCTGGACATGCATATCAGCCACATCCGTCGCAAGTTGCAGCTCATCGACTACCGCACCGCCAGGGTCGACACCGTGCGCGGTGCAGGCTATGTGCTCCGGTGCGTGCAGCCATGACGCTGCCCGACCGTCATTCGCTGTTCTGGACCCTGCTGGGCGGCATCGTGCTGCTGAGCCTTTTGATCATCAGCCTGCACGTGGACGTCAGCCAGCGCCTGAGCACGCTTACCTCGACCCTCGGCAGTTCGGCCCGGGCGACCTTGTCGGGTTATGCACGTGAGGCCGAGCAGGCGCTGGAGCAGGGTGGTGCGCCGGGGGTGGACAGGTTCCTTGCCTCCTTGCAGGCACGCGAAGGGGTTTGGGCGGTGCTGGTGGATGGGCATGAGCAATCGCTGTCGTCACAGCAGCTTGCGCGCCACGAACACCGCAAGCTCGACTTCATGCGTTCGCTGGACTGGTCGGTTGGCCGGCCCGGCGGCAGGCCGACCTTCTTCGTGCCCTTGGCCAACCGCGAAGGGCGGCTGGTGATGGAGCTGCCGGCCCGGCTCGACCCGCGCAAGTACAACTACCTGTGGCACACCTTGCTCGAACGGGTGCTGCCGGCCTGCCTGGCCCTGGGCCTGGGCGTGCTGCTGTACCGCAAGCTGATCGCGCCGATCGCGGTGCTGCGCCGCCAGGCCATGGTCCTCAGCCGTGGCGATTTGTCCGCCCGGCTGGGGCCGCAACTGACCGGGCGGCGTGACGAGCTGGGGGAACTGGCGCGGGCATTCGACCACATGGCCGGGCGCCTGGAAAACACCGTGACCTTCCAGCGCCAACTGCTGCGCGACTTGTCCCACGAGCTGCGCACGCCGCTGAGCCGCTTGCGCGTCACCGGCGAGCGCGAACAGGACATCGACGCGCTGCGCCAACGCCTGGAGCGGGAAGTGCAGGGCATGGAAACCTTGATCAACGACACCCTGGAGTTGGTCTGGCTCGACACCGAACGCCCGCTGCTGCCGCTGGCGCCGGTGGATGTAGGGCGGCTGTGGGAGGTGCTGTGCGAAGACGTCAGCTTCGAGACCGGCTGGCCCGCCGAGCGCCTGCGTAACGACCTGCCGCCCGGCTGCACGGTGCTCGGGCACCTCAACAGCCTGGCCCAGGCCCTGGAGAACGTGCTGCGCAATGCCGTGCGCCATTCGCCAGCGGGTGGCGTCGTCAGCCTCGGCGGGCGCTGCGAGGGCAACTACTGGCTGTTGTGGGTCGAGGACCAGGGCCCGGGGGTTGCCCCTGGCGAGCTGGAGCGCATCTTCCTGCCGTTCACCCGGCTCAATGCCGCACGCCCCGGCGGCAGCGGCTTCGGCCTGGGTCTGTCGATCGCCCGCAGCGTCACTGAGCTTCAGGGCGGGGCTGTGTGGGCGCAGAACGGCGCGCCGGGCCTACGGGTGAACCTGCGGCTGAGAAATGTATAGATTGTAAAAAAGATTTACTCTCAATTGAGAATCTATAGCATCCACGCTCGTTCCGGGCAGGCCCCGGGGCGAACTGGCCCTGCGCTGTTGTCGTGTGCCATTCGCTCCTGCCTGCGCATTCGTCCATGCACAAGGAGTATCTCGATGCAGCCTCGCTTCCCGCTCAAACCTCTCTGCCTGGCCGTTCTGGCCGTGTCTCCCAGTGCCCTGTGGGCGGCGGATGACACCGCGCTGGAGCTGGCCGATACCCATGTGGTGGCTACCGCCGAGCAGGAATTGAAGCAGGCCTCGGGGGTATCGGTGATCACCGCCGAAGACATCAAGAAGCGCCCACCGGTCAACGACCTCTCCGAGATCATCCGCAAGATGCCCGGCGTCAACCTGACCGGCAACGGCGCCAGCGGCTCGCGCGGCAACAACCGGCAGATCGACCTGCGTGGCATGGGCCCGGAAAACACCTTGATCCTGATTGACGGCAAGCCGGTGACTTCGCGTAACTCGGTGCGCTATACCCGCGCTGGCGAACGTGACACCCGCGGCGACAGCAACTGGGTGCCGGCCGACCAGGTCGAACGTATCGAGGTGCTGCGCGGCCCGGCGGCGGCGCGCTATGGTTCCGGCTCCATGGGTGGGGTGGTGAACATCATCACCAAGCGTCCGAGCCAGGACATGACCGGCAGTGTCACCGCCTTCACCAACCTGCCATCCGACGATGCCGAAGGCGTGACCAAGCGCACCACCTTCAGTCTGGCCGGGCCCTTGACCGATGCGCTGACTTTCCGCGTATACGGCAACCTGAACAAGACCGATGCCGATGACGCCGACATCAACCAGGGCCAGGTCGCCCCAGGCGCCTCCCTGGCCGCTGGCCGCGAAGGCGTGCGCAACAAGGACATCAACGGCCTGCTGAGCTGGGCACTGGACAACCAGCAGACCCTGGACTTCGAAACAGGCTTCAGCCGCCAGGGCAACATCTATGCCGGCGACGTCGGCACCGGCGCCACCGACTCGCTCACCCCCGGCAGCACCATCAGCAATTGGCTGGGCCGCGAAACCAACACGATGTACCGCCAGGACTTCTCGGTCACCCACCGTGGCGACTGGGAATGGGGTGCCTCGCGGGTCATGGCGCAGTACGAGAAAACCCGCAACAACCGCCTGCAGGAAGGCATGACCGGCAGCGTCGATGGCGACATCAACAGCAACGACAAGACCACCAGCACCTACGACAGCTACCTGCTGCAAGGCCAGGTGGACCTGCCGCTGGAACTGCTGCGTCCGCAGACCCTGACCCTGGGCGCCGAGTGGAACCACCAGAAGCTGGACGACCCGGGCACCCTCAACCGCTCCGTGGGCACCACGCTGCCGAATTCCGCCGCTGGCGCCCGCGCCACCGACATGGACGCCACTATCATGGCGGTGTACGCCGAGGACAACATCGAGCTGACCCCGGACTGGTTCCTCACCCCCGGCGTGCGCCTGGACCACCACGACCAGTTCGGCGCCAACTGGAGCCCAAGCCTGAACACCTCCTACAAGCTCACCGAGGACATCACCCTCAAGGCCGGTATCGCCCGTGCCTTCAAGGCACCGAACCTGTACCAGTCCAACCCCAACTACCTGTACCGCAGCAACGGCAACGGCTGTGCGCCGAGCCTGGCCTCCACCGGTTGCTACGTGCTGGGCAACGAGAACCTCGACCCGGAAGTCAGCGTCAACAAGGAGCTGGGCGTAAGCTTCGCCCGCGACGGCTGGAGCGCCAGCCTGACCTACTTCCGCAACGACTACGACAACAAGATTGTCTCGGCCAACGACCTGGTCGGTCGCACCGCAAGCAACGAAGCCATCATGCGCTGGGACAACGCCAAGGACGCCGTGGTCAAGGGCTGGGAGGGCAGCATCGGCGTGCCGCTGCTGGGTGAGCAAGGCGAGCTGCTGAGCTGGAACACCAACTTCACCTACATGGACGCCAACGAGGACAGCGACGGCAACCCGCTGTCGGTGGTGCCGGAATACACCGTCAACACCATGCTCGACTGGCAGGTGAGCGAGGCGCTGTCGCTGAACCTCACCGGCACCTACTACGGTAAGCAGGAGCCCCGCAGCTTCAACCCCACCCGCGACACCAACGTCACGGCGAGCAACGAGCTGCGCACCCTCGACCCTTACCACGTCTGGGGCGTGGGCGGCACCTACGCGGTGAACGACAACCTGTCGTTCGGCGCGGGCATCAGCAACCTGTTCGACAAGCGCGTGTACCGCGAAGGCGCGGGTACCAGCGCCGGTGCCGCCACCTACAACGAGCCAGGGCGCGCGTTCTACGCCTCGGTCACTACCTCGTTCTGACCCACTGGCAACCCTGAGCCCAGCCCTTGCCCGGCTGGGCTTTTGCCGTACCTGCGATGAGGCACCTGATGAGAACCACACACTTTTCCTGGCCCGTGCTTTCACGGGTGCTGGCCGCCGTGCTGGGTGGCTATGCCTTTACCTACGCCTTCACCGCCGCGCTGGCGCGCCTGTTGCCGTTGGGCAAGGGCGATGCATTGGTGATTGCCACGCTGTTGTCGTTCGCGGTGTACACCGGCGCCATGCTCTGGGCGTTCGCTTGCCGCAGCGCTTGGCGGGCTTGGGGCGGGTTGTTGCTGGCCGTGCCGCTGGCGCTGGTCGGCTTCTGGCCGCAATGGCTGGAGCGCATTGGATGAAGCCCAAAACCATCACCCAACGGCTTTCATGGCTGCACACTTGGGGCGGGCTGCTGTTCGGCTGGGTGCTGTTCGCAATCTTCCTGACGGGCACCCTGGCGGTGTTCGACAAGGAAATCGACGGCTGGATGCGTCCGGAGATACCGGCGCATGCCCAGAGCCAAACCCAGGCATTGCAAACTGCACTGGGCTACTTGCAGGCCAACCACCCCGGCGCCAGCGCCTGGAACGTCGGGTTGCCTACCGAGCGTTCGCCCACCCTCAGCGTGTCTGCCGGCGAACAGCGCCGCGGTGGCGGCACGCCGCTGGACCCGGAAACCGGTGAGCGCCTGGAGGTTCGCGAAACGGCGGGCGGCAACTTCTTCTTCCGTTTCCACTTCACCCTGAACCTGCCGCGCAACTTGGGTATCTGGGTGGTCGGGCTGGCTGCCATGGCGATGTTGGCGATGCTGGTCAGCGGCATCGTCATCCACAAGAAGTTCTTCAAGGAGTTCTTCACCTTCCGCCCGGCCAAGGGCCAGCGCTCGTGGCTGGATGCGCACAACGCCACCGGCGTGCTGGTGCTGCCGTTCCACCTGATGATCACCTATACGGGCCTGGTGATTTTCTACCTGATCTACATGCCAGCGGCGTCGGACGCGCTGTTCAACGGCGACCGCGACCTGCTCAACCGGGCGCTGCGCGGCGCACCCGTGGAGCAGCATGCAGGCGGGCAGGGGGCAGGGCGGCCGCCGCGTGGTGACCAGCGCCAAGGCGGCGAGGCGGTGTCGCCGACGGCACTGGAGCCACTGCTGATGGAAGCCGAGCGGCACTTGGGGCCAGTGGCCAGCCTGTCGATCCACAACCCAGGGCGTAGCGACGCGCGGGTCGAGGTGCGACCGGTGCTGGGCAATCGTATCGAGCTGACCAAGGGCCAGAGCATGGTCTTCGATGGCGTGACCGGCAAGGTGCTGCGCGCCCCAACCGAGAGTCGCCCCAGCCTGCTGACCCAGCGGGTGATGGCCGGCATGCACTTCGCCCAGTTCGGCGGCTACCCCATGCGCTGGTTGTACTTCGTCTGTGGCCTGGCCAGCTGCGCGATGATCGCCACGGGGCTGGTGCTGTTCACCGTCAAGCGCCGCCGTCGACATGACGGCGAAGGGGCCTTGGGCGCCATGCTGTACCACGTGGCCGAGCGGCTGAACGTGAGTGTGGTGGCGGGGCTTGCCGTGGCCTGCATCGGCCTGCTCTGGGCCAACCGCCTGCTGCCGTTGGAACTGGGCCAACGCGCCGGGTGGGAGGTGCGGGTGTTCTTCCTGGTATGGCTGGCGACCTTGGGCCACGCCATCGTTCGCCCGCGGTTGCAGGCCTGGCAGGAGCAGTTGGCGCTGGCGGCCTTGTTGTGCCTGTGCCTGCCATTGCTGAACCTGTTTACCGTCAACCGGGGTGACTACCTTGCGCTGGAAATCACCACGGTGCTGATCGGTGCCCTGTTGGGCGGGTGCTGCTGGCGGATCGGGCAGCCGCCACGGGAGCCAGTGAAGCGCCACGCGGCTGCCAGCCTGGAGGGCCGCTGACATGGGAGTAAGTGTGTTCGCCGGTTTGCTGTTGGCCTATAACGGTATGGTCGCGTTGTGCCTGGGGTTGGAGCGGCACTACAAGCAGGTTTGGCAGCAGGTGCCTGGGGCAGGACGCCGCCAGGTACTGCGAGGGCTGGGCTGGCTGGCACTGCTAGGGAGCCTGGGTGCGAGTGTTGCAGCCTGGGGCTGGGCCATGGGGCCGATCGCTTGGCTGGGGTTGGTGTCGATGGCCGGGTTGGCGTTGGTGTTGCTGTTGCCATACTGGCCGCGTGTGGCAGTGGTCGTGGCACTGGGAGGATGGGTTGTGTTGGGTATCAAGCAACTATCCAGGGCCCTGTAGGAGCGGGCTTGCCCGCGAACCAGGCACCGCGGTGCATGGCACCGGCTGCGCCGGTGTTCGCGGGCAAGCCCGCTCCTACAGATGATTATTCCTTTCGTCGAATGGTGCGAATGACACTTGAATGATTGCGCAATCATGGTAGTCTCCGATCATTTCCCAGCCACTCATGCACCTCGGGCAAAATTTTTTATCGAACAATGATTGCGCAATCATTCGCCGATCAAACATCGCTTTCGTTCACCCTCGGAGTCCCGCATGACCACACAACAACTACAAGCAACCAGCGCCGACGACGACCGCATCGCCTACATCAAGGTGTCCTCGGTCATGCTGCCTTTGGCCAACCCCATCAGCGATGCCAAGGTGCTCACTGGCCGGCAGAAGCCGATGACCGAAATCGCCATGCTGTTCGTCGAGATCGAGACCGTCGACGGCCACCGCGGCCTGGGCTTCAGCTACTCCAAGCGGGCAGGGGGCCCAGGCCAGTTCGCCCACGCTAAGGAAGTCGCCCCGGCGCTGCTCGACGAGAACCCCAGCGACATCGCCAAGCTGTGGACCAAGCTGTGCTGGGCCGGCGCCTCGGTGGGCCGCAGCGGCCTGTCGACCCAGGCCATCGGCGCCTTCGACGTCGCCCTGTGGGACCTCAAAGCCAAGCGCGCCAACCTGTCCCTGGCGCGCCTGCTCGGCGCCCAGCGCGATTCGGTGCGCTGCTACAACACCTCCGGTGGCTTCCTGCACACCCCGCTGGACCAACTGCTGAAAAACACCGACCTGTCGCGGGAGAAGGGCATCGGCGGCATCAAGCTCAAGGTCGGCCAGCCCGATTGCGCGCTCGACCTGCACCGCGTCAGCACCGTGCGCAAGCACCTGGGCGAGGCCTTCCCGCTGATGGTCGATGCCAACCAGCAGTGGGACCGTCCCACCGCCCAGCGCATGTGCCGGCAGTTCGAGCAGCACAACCTGATCTGGATCGAAGAACCGCTGGACTGCTACGACGCCGAAGGCCATGCCGCCTTGGCCCAGCAGTTCGACACGCCGATCGCCACCGGCGAAATGCTCACCAGCGTTGCCGAGCACGCCGAGTTCATCAAGCTGCGCGGCGCCGACTACCTGATGCCCGATGCACCCCGTGTGGGCGGTATCACGCCGTTCCTGAAAGTGGCGGCCATGGCCGAGCAGGCCGGGCTGGGCATGGCCCCGCACTTTGCCATGGAGCTGCACGTGCACCTGGCCGCCACTTACCCGACCGAGCCTTGGGTCGAGCATTTCGAGTGGCTCGAGCCGCTGTTCAACGAGCGCCTGGAAACCCGCGATGGCCGCATGCTGGTACCCAAACGCCCAGGGCTTGGCCTGTCGCTGAGCGAGCAGGTAGCGGCCTGGACGGTACAAGTCGCGGAGGTCGGCAAGCGCCCATGAACCGGGCTGCCACTCCATAGGCCTTTGCAACACCCAGGGCGCCGCCGCGCGGCGCCCACTGCGCGACCCGAATAACAATGACAACAAGAGGTACTGCACGTGGACCAGCCAGCCATCAACCCGGCGGCGAGTGCGTCGCTCGCCCCGGAAAAACGGACCCATGTCCGTTACTACATCCTCGCCATGCTGTTCATCGTAACGGCCATCAACGTCGGTGACCGCGCCACGCTGTCGATCACCGGCTCCGCACTCATCGAAGTGCTGAACATCAACTCGGTCACCCTCGGCTACATGTTCTCGGCCTTTGCCTGGGCCTATGTCATGGGGCAGTTGCCCGGCGGCTGGCTGCTCGACAAGTTCGGCTCGGCGCGGGTGTACGGCATCTCGCTGCTGCTGTGGTCGTGCATCACCGTGGCCCAGGGCATGATCGGCTTCTTCTCGGTGCCGGTGGCCGTGGCCATGCTGTTCGTGCTGCGCTTTTTGCTGGGGGTGATCGAGGCGCCGGTGTACCCGGCCAACAACCGCATCGTCGCGGCCTGGTTCCCGACCCAGGAGCGCGGCCTGGCCACGGTCATCTACAACTCCTCGCAGTACCTGTCGGTAGTGCTGCTGGCGCCCTTGATGGGCTTCATCGCCCACACCTATGGCTGGGAGCACGTCTACTGGTTCATGGGCGGGCTGGGCATCGTCATCGGGCTGTTCTGGTTCCGCTTCGTCAAGGCGCCCACCGAGCACCGCTGGGTGAATGACGCCGAGATGGCCCACATTCGCGAAGGCGGGGCCGAGGTGGATATCGACAAGCCCCGCGAGCAGGGCGCCTTCAAGCCGCGTTTCTCGGACATCAAGGTACTACTGAAAACCCCGATGATGTGGGCCATCTACCTGGGCAAGTACTGCGACACCTCGCTGCAGTACTTCTTCCTGACCTGGTTCCCGATCTACCTGGTCAAGGGCCGCGGCCTGAACATCATGGAGGCGGGCGCCATCGCCGCCATTCCGGGTATCTGCGGATTGCTCGGCGCCTTGTGCGGCGGGGCGGCCTGCGACTACCTGCTGCGAAAGGGCTTCTCGCTGACCATGGCGCGCAAGATTCCGCTGGTGTGCGGCATGAGCATCGGGGTGTCGCTGGTGCTGTGCAATTTCACCGACTCGATCTGGATCGTGACCCTGCTGATGTCCCTGGCGATCTTCGGCAAGGGCGTGGTGGCGGTTGACTGGACCTTGGTGTCCGACACCGCGCCCAAGCAGATCACCGGCATGGCCGGCGGGCTGTTCAACATGTTCGGCAATATCTCCGGAATCATCACGCCGATCATCATCGGCTACATCGTCCAGGCCACGGGTTCGTTCGAAGGCGCCTTGTACGTGGTGGCGGGGCATGCGGCGCTCGGCGCGCTGGCGTTCCTGTGCATGGGCACGTTGCGCAAGCTGGAACTGCAGCGCTGATGCGTTCTTTATCTCTTTAACAGGTAGCTATCCCATGATCGACATTCTTCTTACCCAGCCGGTCCCCGAGGCCATCGACCGCCAATTGCTCCAGCTCTACAGGGTACACCGGCTACACGAGGCGGCCGACACTGCGGCGTTCCTCGCCGAGCATGGCGGGGCGATCCGCGCAGTGGTCACCGGCGGCGCGAAAGGTTTGCCCAACGCCATCATGGACCGCCTGCCGGCCCTGCAACTGATCGCCATCAGTGGCATCGGCACCGATGCCGTCGACCTGGTTCACGCTGCTGAGCGCGGCGTGCAGGTGTGCACCACGCCGGGGGTACTGACCGATGACGTGGCGGACATGGCGCTGGGCCTTTTGATAATGACCCTGCGCGACCTGGGCACTGGCGAGCGTATCGTGCGGGCCGGGCAGTGGGGCCAGGTCAACCAGCCGCTGGCGCGGCGGGTGAGCGGCATCGACCTAGGCATCATCGGGCTGGGCCGGGTAGGGCACGCCATCGCCCAGCGCGCCAAGGCGTTCGGCATGAGCATCCACTACACCGACCACAAGGTGCAGCCCGACAGTGGTTATCACTACGAAGCCGATATCCTGTCGCTGGCGCGCCGTTGCGACGTGCTGGTGGTGGCGGCGTCCGCTGACCAGGGCGAGGCGTTGATCACCACCGAGGTGTTGCAGGCGCTGGGGCCGCAGGGCTACCTGATCAATGTCGCGCGCGGCAGGTTGGTCGATGAGCAGGCGCTGGTAAAGGCGTTGCAGGAGCGGGTGATCGCGGGGGCCGGCCTGGATGTATTCGTTGACGAGCCGAACGTGCCGCCGGCGTTGTACGACCTCGACAACGTCGTGCTACAGCCACACCGGGGCAGCGCCACCGCGCAGACCCGGCTGGCCATGGGCGAGATGGTGCTGGAGAACCTGAAGGCCTGCTTCTCGGGCGACCCGGTGCCCAATGCGGTGCAGGTGCGGACACCACAATACCTGTAGAAGCGGGCTTGCCCGCGAATCAGACGCCGCGATGGATGGCACCGGCTGTGCCGGTGTTCGCGGCGGTTCGGCGCCCCGACAAGCCCGCTCCTACAGGTATGGCGCTGTGCTTGGTGTTACGGGTATGGTGCAGCGTGCTTTTTTCGCCCCCGTCCCGGAACCCCCATGGCCAAGAAACCCCCTCTGGCGCAATCGGCGCCCACCCTGATCGACGTCGCCAAAGTCGCGGGGGTTTCACCCATCACCGTGTCCAGGGCGCTGAACCGCCCGGAGGTGGTCAGCCAGCAGATGCGCGAAAAAGTGCTCGAGGCCGTGCGCCAGACCGGCTATGTCTCGAACATGCTGGCCGGTGCCCTGGCCAGCAACAAGACCCGCCTGGTGGCGATCTTCCTGCCGACCATCGCCAACTCGATCTTCGCCGAAACCATCCAGGCCTTGATGGCCCGGCTGGACGAGGCCGGCTACCAGACCCTGCTGGGCCTGACCGGCTATTCGGCCGAGAAGGAGGAAAAACTGCTGGAAACGGTGCTGGGCCGCCGCCCTGATGGGGTGGTGCTCACCGGTACCCTGCACACCGAATCCAGCCGCCTGCGCCTGGCGCAGTCGGGTATTCCGGTGGTCGAGTCCTGGGACCTGAGTGACAACCCGCTCGACATGCAAGTGGGCTTTTCCCACGAGGCGGTGGGGCAGGCAGTGGCCACGCACCTGCTGGGCAAGGGCTACAAGCGCTTCGCGGTGGTGGCCATCGGCGACCCGCGCGGCCTGCGCCGCTGCAACAGCCTGATCGCCGAGCTGGCGCGCCAGGGTATCGAGCACGTGCCGATGCAGGTGCTCACGCCTCCGGCCACGCTGGAGGTGGGCCGCGAAGGGCTACGGCAACTGCTGGAGGCCGGCGAAGCACCCGATGTGGTGGTGTGCAGCTCCGACACGGTGGCCCAGGGCGTGCTGGCAGAAGCGGCGAGCCGTGGCCTGCGAGTGCCGTCCGATATCGCGGTGATGGGCTTTGGCGACCTGACCAGCGCTGCCCATGTCTACCCGGCGTTGTCCACGGTGCGGGTAGACGGCGCGCACATCGGCGACCAGGTCGCCCGGGCCTTGCTCGAGCGTTTCAAGTACCCGGCAGGGGCGAGCGACCCAGTGCGTATCGATACCGGTTTCACCCTGGTCGACCGCCAGAGCAGCTAATGACGTTTGCGCGCTAAGTTGTCTGATGTCTTGAGGTCGGCGTGTACCGTTCGGTGGCGCGGCTGGGAAGGCATAAGGCCATAAAACCCTATGGCTCATGCTGTTTTGCCCTGGATTTAGCACTATGACAGTGCAAAAAAGCCTGCTTGAAACACTTCTACACATTTGCCTCCAAAGATCGTTGTACGATGTCGCATGAATATGTTTGACTGCGCGCACTCACACAAAAACAACAAATGGAGACTCCTTCCATGTCGAGCGTCCCGCCCGTGGCGCAGGCTGCTGCCGCGCCTGCGCAAAACCGGCTTTCCCGTACCTTGAAACTCCTTGGCCCAGGTATCATCGCCGTGCTGTCGTGGCTCGGCGCAGGTGACCTGATCACTTCATCGGTTGCCGGCGCCAACTATGGCTACGCGATGATGTGGGTCTTGGCGGTATCCCTGCTGCTTCGCTACCTCATCGTCAACATCATTGCGCGCTTCCAGCTGTGCAATAACAAGGGCATGTCCATCCTCGAGGGCTATGCCCAACTGCACCCGGTGTTCGCCTGGTTCCTGCTCGGCTATGCCTTGCTCATGGGCCACCTGATGAACGCCTACATGATCAAGGGCGCGGGCGAATCGCTGGCGATGCTGTTGAAGGTCGACTACCCGCTGCTGTGCTCGATCTTCGTGGTGCTGGCGGTGTGGATGCTGGTAGGCCGTAGCATCTATTCGCTGATCGAAGGCGTGATGAAGGCTTTGCTGGCGATCATGACCCTGGCCTTCCTGGCCCTGGCGGTGATGTCCGGCCCGGATGTCGGCGGCATCGTCCAAGGCACCATCGGCTTCAGCATTCCGGCGAATGAAGGCGTGCATGGTGCGCTGCTGGTAGCGGTGTCGGTGATCGGTGCGGTGGCCGGTTCCGTGGCCAACTTCGTGCACCCCTACGTAATGCGCCAGAAGGGCTGGGTCGGCCCGCAGCACAAGCGCATCCAGCGTAACGACCTGCTGTTCGCGGTGTTCGTCGGGATCATCATCAACCTGGCGATCTGGATCGTCGGTGCAGAGATCCTGCGCCCCAACGGCATCGAAGTGAACACCCTGGCCGACCTCGGTAAGGCGCTGGAAATGTACTTCGGCTCGATCGGCTGGTACGTGTTCTTCGTCGGTGTGTTCGCCACCCTGTTCGCCAGCATCGCCGGCAAGACCACGGCCTTCCCGATGCTCATCACCGACGCGCTGCAACACGTACGCCCAGAGCGTCGCGAGCGTTACGGCAAGGAGTTCCACAAGGACCCTGCGCACCGCTGGTTCCTGCTGTTCATCCTGGTCACGCCGCTGATCTGGTCGTTCCCAGGCATGCCAGACTTCGTCACCCTGACCATCGGCGTCAGCGCCCTGAACATCGTCGGCCTGCCGATCATTTCCCTGGGCCTGCTGATCATGTCCAACCAGAAGTCGCTGCTGCCCAAGGAATACCGCAACAACTGGTTCGAGAACATCGCCCTGTTCTTCGCTACCGGCCTTGCGCTGTGGGTCGCCTTCACTCTGGCACTCGAACTGTTCGCCTGACCGCAGACGTTCGACGAAGTAGAAAACGGGACGCCATGCGTCCCGTTTTGCGTTGTGTGCCAGGAAGGTTTCTTTACGCTTTCTTTATGCCTGGCACCGCTTCTTGAGCGGATACTTGGCGGCTTTACGCACGCCGACGAGACGCCCCTGTGAGCCAGACCGCAACGCTTGCAACGCAACCCCATGCTGAAAAACGTAATGGCTTTGGCCTGCTGATCGCCGCTGTGGGGGTGGTCTACGGTGACATCGGCACCAGCCCGCTTTACACCCTCAAGGAAGTGTTCAACGGCCATTTCGGCATCCAGGCCAATGCCGAGGGGGTGCTGGGTATTCTCTCGCTGGTGTTCTGGTCGCTGGTCTGGGTGGTGTCGGTCAAGTATGTGCTGTTCATCCTGCGCGCCAGCAACCAGGGCGAAGGCGGGATCATGGCCCTGACCGCCCTGGCCCGGCGGGCGGCCCGGCCTTACCCGCTGCTGGGCAAGGTGCTGGTGCTGCTGGGCTTGTTCGGGGCGGCGCTGTTCTATGGCGACAGCATGATCACCCCGGCCATTTCCGTATTGTCGGCGGTCGAGGGCCTGCGCCTGGGTATCGACGGCATCGACCATTGGGTGGTGCCGATTTCGGTGGTGGTGCTGGTGGGCCTGTTCGTTATCCAGAAGCACGGTACGGCGCGTATCGGTATTCTGTTCGGGCCGGTGATGGTGCTGTGGTTCGTGGTGCTGGGGGCGCTCGGGGTTCACGGTATCGTGCAGCGGCCCGAGGTATTGCAGGCGCTGAACCCGGCCTGGGCGGTGAACTTCTTCGTCGCCCACCCAGGCATAGGGGTGGCGATTCTCGGCGCCGTGGTGCTGGCCTTGACCGGTGCCGAGGCGCTGTACGCCGACATGGGGCATTTTGGCCGCAAGCCGATTTCCCGGGCCTGGTTCATGTTGGTGCTGCCGGGGCTGGTGCTGAACTACTTCGGCCAAGGCGCGCTGATCCTCAACGCCCCCTCGGCGGTGCGCAACCCGTTCTACCTGCTGGCGCCCGAATGGGCCTTGCTGCCGATGGTCGGCCTGGCCACCCTGGCGACCATCATCGCCTCGCAGGCGGTGATTTCCGGTGCCTTTTCACTGACCCACCAGGCGATTCAACTGGGCTATGTGCCGCGCATGTTCATCCAGCACACCTCCAGCGAAGAGCAGGGGCAGATCTACATCGGCATGGTCAACTGGGCGTTGATGGTGGGCGTGGTGCTGCTGGTGGTGGGCTTCGAGTCGTCCAGTGCGCTGGCGGCCGCCTATGGCGTGGCGGTGACCGGCACCATGCTGATCACCACCTTGCTGGCCTCGGCGGTGGTGCTGTTGCTGTGGAAGACCCCACGTTGGCTGGCCATTCCCTTGCTGCTGGGCTTCTTGCTGGTAGATGGCCTGTACTTCGCCGCCAATGCCCCGAAAATCTTGCAGGGCGGCGCCTTCCCGGTCATCGCGGGCCTGGCCCTGTTCGTGTTGATGACCACCTGGAAGCGCGGGCGCAGCATCATGTTCGAGCGCCTGGACGAAACCGCGTTGCCGCTGCCGTTGTTCATCGCCAGCGTGCAGTCGCAGCCACCGCATCGGGTGCAGGGCACGGCGGTGTTCCTGACCGCCCGCAGCGATGCCGTGCCCCATGCCTTGTTGCACAACCTGCTGCACAACCAGGTGCTGCACGAGCAGGTGGTGTTGCTGACCGTGGTCTCGGAGGACTCGCCACGGGTCAGCGCTGCCGAGCGTTTCCAGGTCGAAGCCTTTGGCGCCGGGTTCTTCAGGGTCAGCCTGCATTTCGGCTTCATGGAAGAGCCCGACGTGCCGCTGGCGCTCAACCAGAGCAGTACCGCCGAACTGGATTTCAGCCCCATGCGCACCACCTACTTCCTCAGCCGCGAAACCGTGGTGCCGACCAAACGTATCGGCATGGCCAAGTGGCGTGAGCACCTGTTCGCCTTCCTGCTCAAGAACGCCAACAGCAACCTGCGCTACTTCAAGCTGCCGCTGAACCGAGTGATCGAGCTGGGTACCCAGGTCGAGATGTAAGGCGCATCAGACGCTCGATTGCAGGTACTCGCGCTCCCAGGCGCTGATGACCTGCCGGTAGTGCCGGTACTCGGTGCGCTTGACCGCGACGTAACCTTGCACGAAGCGGCTACCGAGATGAGCCTTGAGCGTTTCGCATTGCTCGAGGCGAGCCAGCGCGTCTTCCAGCGTGCCGGGCAGGCGCAGGCCAGGGTGGTCGTAGGCGCGGCCACGCAGCGGGGCGCTCGGCTCGAGCCGTTCGAGCATGCCCAGGTAGCCGCACAGCAGGGTCGCAGCCATGGCCAGGTAGGGGTTGGCATCGGCGCCGGGCAAACGGTTTTCTACCCGCGTGGCGGCCGCCGACGCCGAAGGCACACGCAGCCCAACGGTGCGGTTCTCATGGCCCCAGGCGACGTTCACCGGCGCGCAGTTGTCTGGCAGGAGTCGGCGGAAAGAGTTCACGTTAGGCGCCAGCAGTGCCAGCAGTTCTGGTACGTAGCGCTGCAAGCCGCCGATGTAGTGCAGGAACCGCTCGCTCATCTCGCCCGTTGCCGTGGCGAACAGGTTCTGCCCGCTGGCCAGCTCCAGCACACTCTGGTGGATGTGCATCGCACTGCCTGGCTGCAGGGCAATCGGCTTGGCCATGAAGGTAGCGCTCACGCCGTGTTTGAGCGCGGCTTCGTGCAAGGTGCGTTTGAACACGGTGAGCTGGTCGGCCAGGCGCAATGCATCACCGTGGCGAAAGTTGATCTCCATCTGCGCGGGGCCGCTTTCGTGAATCAGTGTGTCGAGGTCCAGCGCCTGGGCTTCGCACCAGTGGTAGAGGTCCTCGAACAACGCGGCGAACTCGTGGGTGGCATCGATCGAATAGCTCTGCCGCCCGCGCTCCGGGCGGCCCGAGCGACCCTCGGGCGCTTCCAGCGGCAGGTCCGGGTCATGGCAGCGCTTGGTCAGGTAGAACTCGAGCTCCGGTGCCACCACCGGCTTCCAGCCCTGCTCGGCATACAGGCCCAGTACGCGCTTGAGCAGGTTGCGTGGCGACAGTTCTATGGGCGCGCCGCAGCTGTCGAAGCTGTCGTGGATGACCATGGCCGTAGGCTCGGCCAGCCACGGCAGGACGTAGAAAGCCTGCGCGGCAGGGCGACAGAGCATGTCGGCGCCGCCCTCGTCGAGCAGGGCGTGGAACACCTGGTCGTCGACGAAGTCGCCGGTCACGGTCTGCAACAGCACGCTTTCCGGCAGGCGCATGCCACCTTCTTCGAGAAACCTGTCGGTGGAGGCGATCTTGCCGCGGGCGATGCCGCAGAAGTCGCTGATCACACACTCAACTTCACTGATGCCTTGTTGCTTGAGTTGCTGGTGCAGGTGCGTAGCAGCGGGTAGGGACATGTAGCGCTCTCGATACTGCGAAGACGTGCCAAGAGCTTATTGATTCGCGTATCAAGTTGCTGTCGCTTTACCGGGGAGCGCCGTAATTTCTTGATAAAGGCCAGGCTTATCGCGCCAGGTAGACCGCCAGCCACCAGCCCAGCAGCGCCAGCCAGGCCGAGACAACCACCGCCGCCGCCACCCAGCGCCCCTTGAACGGCAGCTTTTGCCCTGCCAGGCGTTCGGCCTCGGGCTGGCAGCGCAGCAGCAGCGCCTGCGGGATCAGACGCAGGGCCAGGGCAATCCCCAAGGGCACCAGGATCACATCATCGAGAAAGCCCAGCACGGGGATGAAGTCCGGAATCAGGTCGATGGGGCTGAAGGCGTAGGCCACGGTCGCCAGGCTCACCAGCCAGGCCAGCTTGGGGATGTCAGGCTGGCGCAGGCACAGCCACAGCAGGATCAATTGGCTTTTCAGGCGCCGTGCCCAGGCTTTGAGTGAAGCGATCATGAGGCATCCAGTTGGTCGAAGCAGACCTGCCCGTGAAACACGAACGGGCGGTCTGGCAGGGTGGTGAATTCGCGGAGCAGGCGCCGGTATTCGGCGTCTGGGTCGAGGGCGGCGAACTGCTGCGGCCAGAACAGCTTGGCCAGCCACTGGGCGCCAACGATGTTGAACACGCTGTTGTAGAACTGATGGTTCAGGCCTTGGGTGCAGGCATTGGCGGCACTGGCCACGGCGGCGAAGCCGGGTCGTTGCATCAGGCGAGCCATGGCTGCGTGAATCTGGGCGGCATCGGTGCCGTAGCCGAAGGGAATCGCGCTGACGCCATTGCGCACCCGTTGGGTGCCGGTCATCAGGTACAGGTCGGGCTTGGCCAGGATCAACGACTCCAGCGCCACGTCGGACGACCCGCTGCGCTGGTACTGCGAGCCCAGGTTGATGCCGCCGACACGCTGCACCAGTAACCCCCAGCCAGCGTTGCCCTGGGTGTGGCAACAGCCGCCGCTGCCCGCCTGGCCGGCCCGGGCCTCGACGAACACGCGTGGCGAGGGCAGGCCGCGTGTGGCGTTCAGCAATGCCTGCAAGCGCTGCTGGTAGGCATCGAGGTAGGCCTGGGCTTCGTTCTCCCTGGCCAGGGCCTGGCCCAGCAAGGCTACGCTGCGCGGCACGTTGCGCAGCGGGTCCTGCTCGTTGTCGACGTACAACAGCGGGATGCCCAGGCGTTCAAGCACGCTGTACAGCACGGTGTTCTCGATGGCGGCCTTGGCTTGCAGGCGTGCCACCACCAAGTCCGGATGGGTGCGCAGCAGGCCTTCGATGTCGATCTGCCCGCTTTGCACGAACTCGACCTGGCGTACCTGCCGCGCCTGCGGCCAATGCTCGCTCACCACCCGCCACAGCGCAGGGTCGGAACCTGCCAGGCCACTGCCCCAGGCGACCACTCGCCGCAGTGGGTCTTCCCGCTCCAGCAACGCGAGGGTGAGCAGGTCGTTGCTGTCTTGCAACAGGATGCGTTGCGGTGCCTGGTGCAGCACCACCTGACGGCCGGCGAGGTCGGTGAGGGTGCGCGGGTAGCTGGAGGCGTGCAGGGGCGTGCACAGCAGCATCAGCAGCCAGGGCAGGATGTGCAGCACACGGCTCATGGCAGCGAGCCGTCGACATGCACCTGCACCCGGCCGTGGCTACAGGCTTCTACCCTGGCCTTCACCCGGTACACCTTGGCCAGCATGCCGGGGGTTAGCGTGTGTTGCGGCGTTCCCACAGCATGCAGGTTGCCCGCCTCCAGCACCACCAGGCGGTCGGCCCAGCGCGCTGCAAGGCCAAGGTCGTGCAGCACGACGATCACCAGGCGGCCTTCGTCGGCCAGCTTGCGGGCGGTGGCCATCACATCGTTCTGGTAGCGCAGGTCCAGCGCACTGGTGGGTTCGTCGAGCAGCAGCAGGCGCGGTTGGCGAATCACGGCCTGGGCCAGGCTGACCATCTGCCGCTGCCCGCCAGACAACCCGTCCAGCGGGCGCAAGGCCAAATGCAGGATGCCCAACTGCTCCAGCACCGCGTAGGCGCTCTCCTGTTGCTGATGGGCATTGCCCAGCGCGGCCTGCGGGTCACCGCCACGCAGCGCGCCGAGCAGGGTTTCCAGCACGCTGAGGGCGATGCCTTCGGGCAGCGTCTGCGGCATGAAGCCCAGCACCTGGGCGCGCTCGCGGCGGCTGCAACGCAGCAGGTCGAGGGTGGCGAAGCGCACGCCACCCTGCGCGCCCGGCAGCAGGCCGGCGAGGCTGCGCAGCAAGGTCGACTTGCCCGCGCCATTGGGGCCGACCAAGGCCACCAGCTCACCGGGTTCAAGGTCGGGCAGGGTGATGCCGTGCAGCACCGTGTGGCGTTTGTAGCCGACGCTGAGGTCGCGTACTTGCAAGCAGCTCATTGGCGGCCCCGCTTGAGAATCAGGCTCATGAACAGCGGCACCCCGACGATCGCCGTGACGATCCCCACCGGCAGCACCACGCCGGGAATCAGCTGTTTGCTGACGATGGCCGACAGCGACATGATCAGCGCGCCGGTCATGGCGCTGACCGGCAGGAAGAAGCGGTGGTCCTCGCCGATCAGCATGCGCGCGATATGCGGCCCCACCAGTCCGATGAAGCCAATGGTGCCGACGAAGGCCACGGCCGTCGCCGCCAGCAGGCTGATGCGCAGCAAGGCGCCGAAGCGCAGGCGCGCCACGTCGATGCCCAGGGTTTCGGCGCGCTCGTCGCCCAGGCGCAGGGTGGTCATCTGCCAGGCCGCGCGCAGGCTGAACGGCAGCACCAGGAGCAGCACCAGCCCCAGGGTCTGCACCGCCGGCCAGCTGGAGCGGGTCAGGCTGCCCATGCTCCAGAACACCAGCTGTTGCAAGGCATCGGCACTGGCCAGGTACTGCAGCAAGGCGACCATGGCATTGAAGCTGAACACCAGGGCGATGCCGAACAGCACCAGGCTCTGCACACCGCCGGTAAGCCCGGCCACGGCCTGCAGCATCAGCACCGAGGCGAAGGCGAAGACGAAGGCGTTGGCCGTGACCAGGGCGCCAGCGGGCACCCCCGGAACACCCAGGTCGAGCACGATGGCCAGGGCCGCCCCCAGCGAAGCCGCCGACGACACACCCAGGGTGAAGGGGCTGGCCAGTGGGTTGTTGAGGATGGTCTGCATCTCGGCACCGGCCAGCGACAGTGCCGCGCCCACCAGCACGGCCATGAGCGCGAAGGGCAGGCGCAGTTCACGCACGATCACCTGTGTATCGGGTTCCACCCCCGGGCTGCCGAGCACGGCGCGCAGCACCTCGAGCGGGGCGAAGGCGGTGCTGCCCAAGGTGATGTCGGTCAGCAGGCTCGCCAGCAGCGCCAGGCCCAGCGCGGCGCAGATCAACAGGCGCTTGCGCTGCACATCGCGCCAGGCGCGGTGCAGCGTGGCGCGTTCGGGCAGGGGGTTGGGCGCGGTCAAAACTTCATGCTCACGCTGGCCACCACTTCGGCCGGGTCGCCGGCATAGTTGCCATCGGTGCCGGCCACGGTCTCCATGTACTTGCGGTCGAGCAGGTTGCGGCCATTGAGCGAAACCCGCACATCGTCGTTGACGTCGTAGAATACGCTGGCATCGACCCGGGCGTAGCCGCCCACGTCGTAGCTGTTCTCGATATTGCCCTGGCGCTCGCCCACGGCGACTACCCCGACCCCGAAGCCAAGCCCGGCCAGGTCGCCGCTCTGCAGCTGGTAGCTGGTCCACAGCGAGCCACTCAGGGCTGGCACGCCTTCGAGGCGGTTGCCTTCCTCGATCACCGTGTCCTTCGTGACCTTGGCTTGCAGGGCGCTGATGTTGCCGATGATCTCCCAGCCCGGCAGCGGCGTGCCGCTGAGGTCCAGCTCGATGCCACGCACCCGCTGCTCGCCGGTCTGCACCGAGTAGTTGTCGTCGCTCGGGTCGGGGGCGGCGACGTTCTCTCGGGTGATTTCGAACACTGCCAGGGTCGCGCTCAGGCGGTCGGGAATCAGGTCGAACTTGGCGCCCACTTCGTACTGGATGCCTTCCTCCGGGTCGAGCACGCTGCCGCCGCGGCGGATATCGCTTTGCGGGGTGAACGAGGTGCTGTAGCTGGCGTACAGCGCCAGCCAGTCGCGGGGTTGATAGACCAGGCCGACACGCGGCGAAACCTTGCTGGGGTCGAGGTTGGTCTGGCTGACTTCGTAGTCGGCATTGGTGAGGGTGTTGCGTTGACGGGTGTCGTCGTAGCGCGCGCCCAGCAGCAGTTTCCACTGCTGGCTCAAGTCGATCTGGTCCTGCAGGTAGAAGCTGTACGACTCAAGGTTGTACTTGGACTTTTCGTTGAAGCGAAAGGGCCCAGGCAGCGCGCCGTACACCGGCTCGTAGATATCGATGGAGGCCAGCGAGGCGCGGTCGCTGGCCACCACGCGGCGACCGTCGACGTATTCGAAACCGGCCAGGGCCGTGTGCTTCAGGCCGCCGGTGGTGAAGCGGGCGATGGCCTCGAACTGGGTGTCGAGGGTGCTGATGCGCTCGTTGCCGTCGGTGGCGCGGCGCGCCAGGGTGCGCCCGTCGCTGTCGATGCTACGCAAATCGACCACGAAACGGTCCTTGTGCGACTGGTCCCAGCGCGTCATCTGGCGCAGGGTCAGCCAGTCGTTGACGTCGTGCTCGGCCTTGTACCACACCGAGAACTTGTCGGCCTTGTCCCGCGACCAGGGCTCGTGCAGGAAGCGGTCGGCAGGCATGTTGATCTTGCCGTTCTGCGGCAGCAGGCCACGGTCGAACGGGCTGGTCTGGTTGATGAAGTCCATGCCGGCATCTACACGGGTGGCCTCGCTAGGCTCCCAGCGCAGGGTGGGCGAGACGTAGGTGCGCTTGCTGTCGCGGAAGGTGTCGCGAAAGCCACGGTCGGTCTGGGTGGCCACGGTGAAGCGCCCGGCCAGGGTCTTGTCGGCGTTCAGGGCGCTGCTGGCGTCGGCCTCCAGGCGGTAGAAGTCATAGGAGCCGACCTGCGCCTTGACCCGCGCCTCGGGTTCGAAGGTGGGCTGGCGGGTGACTAGGTTGATCAGGCCGCCCGGGTTGCCGCGGCCATACAGCACCGAGGCCGGGCCCTTGAGCACTTCAACGCGTTCGACGTTGGCCAGGTCGCGCAGTGTTTCAGGGCGTGAGATCAAGGGGTTCATGGCCATGCCGTCGACGGCGTAGCTGGTGGCCTTGAAGCCGCGAATCACGAAGGCCTCCGAGGAGCCACCATGGGTGTTGCTGCGCTGCACGCTGCTGACGTTGCTGAGTGCGTCGGCCAGGCTGTTGACCTGCTGGTCCTCCATGACCTGGCGTGACACCACCTGGATCGACTGCGGGATATCGCGCAGCGCCGTGTCGGTCTTGGTGCCGGTGGCGCTGCGGGTGGCGCGGTAGCCTTGCACGGGGCCGTCGGCGCGCTCCACGGGGTAGCTGGCGTTGATGGTCGAGGGCGCCAGGTTCAGCGCGCCGTCCTGGGGCGTGGGGAACAGCAGCAGGGTGCGCTCGGGGGTGATGTTCCACGACAGCCCTGAACCTTGCAGCAGGCGTTGCAGTGCTTCGCCTTCCCCGAGCTGGCCCTGTACCGCCGGTGCCATGCGGCCTTGCGCAAGGGCGGCGTTGAAGCTCAGTTGCAGGCCGTTCTGCCGGGCGAACTGTGCCAACGCCGAAGCCAGCGGTTGAGCAGTGATGGCATAGGACGCAGTGCGTCGTTCAACGGGGGCTTCGGCGGCCCAGCCGGTGTTGATCGGCAGCAACAGAGCCAGGGCCAGGGGCGACAGCGGATACAAGCGCGGCATGGGAACGATCCTTCATACGTCTGACTTTCATTTGAGAAATTTTCTCAAAGGGACGTTGAAAGACGACGTGCTCGCGGTTTTTTTTCAGGCCGGCGGAAAAAAACTTAAAAATCGCCCAGCAGCCGTACCCATGGGGTGACTTGGCGGTTCTGGGTACCCAGGGATTGGGCCAGGGCGGTGTAGGCGCGCTCGGGGTTGCGCACGTCGAACACGCCGGTGATGCGTTGCTCGCGCAGCGGTTCGGCGACCATCACCCAGCCGCCGCTGTAGCGTTGCAAACGCTCGACCACTTCGCGCACCGGCAGGTCTTCGACGAACAACGCGCCGCTGCGCCAGCTGGCCACCTGGGCCGGTTCCAGGCGCGAGCGCGTCACCTGCCCGGAGGGCCAGCTGAAGCCCAGGCGTTGGCCGGGGCTCAGGCGCTCGCTCAAGGGCTGCGTGCGGCTCTCGGCCTGGACCGAGCCTTCGGCCAGCGCGACCTCGGCGTGGCGCTCGCCCAGGCTCAGGTCGAAGGCAGTACCCAGCACGCGCACCGACAACTCGCCAGCCTGGGCCGTGAAGGGGTGTTCGGCATCGTGGGCCACCTTGAAGAAGGCCTGGCCTTGCAGCAGCTCGACGTTGCGTTCGGCATCGTCCACCACCCGCAGCGCGCTCTGTGGCCCCAGGGTGATGCGTGAGCCATCGGCCAGCTGCACCTCACGAGTTTCGCCGCTGCCGGTGCGGTAGTCGGCGTGCAGCGCCAGTTGTGTCTGGGGCGTGAGCAGCACGGCCAACCCGACTATGCTGGCGGCTGCTGCCAGGGCGGGCCAGCGTCGCTTGCGACGGGGCAGGGCAGGCACCACGGGCGGTGCGCCGGTGAAGCTGGCCGACGGCATTTCGCCCAGGGCGCCCCACACCTTCACGATGCGCTGCCACGCCGCACGGTGCTCTGGCGCGGCGGCCAACCATTGCTCGAACTCAGTGCGGCTTTCTGGGTTTTCCTGCAAGCGCAGGTGCCAATCGGCGGCCTGCTCCAGCAATTGGGGGTCAAGCTTCATGGCTGGCCCCGTCGGCGTCAGGCTCATCGACTTCCTGGGCAAGGCGGGCGAGGGCGTCGCGCAGCAGGCGGTGCGCCGTGCTCAGCGACACGCCCAGGCGCTGGGCGATCTGCGCCAGGGTGCAACCCCCAAAACGGTGCATTTCCAGGGCCAGGCGGCTGGCTTCGGGCATGGCTTGCAGGGTGTCGCTTAGGCGGTCGAGCAGCATGCTGTGCTGGCAGCTGTCGGCAGGGTCGGCTGTGTGGCCGGGGTGCAGCCAGGCCGGAGCACTGGCCTGGTGCGCCTGTTCACGGCTGCGGCTGCGTTTGAGGTCCAGGGCGAGGTTACGCACGATGCGGTACAGGTAGGCCACCGGTTGCTCGACCGCAGCGGCGGGGGTAAAGCGAATCCAGGCTTCCTGGACGATATCCTCGGCCTGGGCGCGGTCGCCGGTAATGGTGCTGGCATAGCTCACCAGTTCCCGGCGCACGCCGAGAAACACCTGCAGTTGTGTCGATGCGTCAGCCATTGCCTTGCCTCAGTTTCGGTACCCGCCGATACGGCGCGGCGCAAGTGTGCAGTAGTCGAGAATGGTTTTCAATTGTGCCTTGCAAGCGGGGTGCCACTGGTAGTTTCAAATGAACTGGCGCAAGCACGCGCCAGTCGCATCGGTATAACCCCACAAAAAAAGGATGTTGGCGATGAAAACCATGACACGACTGTTTACCGGCCTGGCACTGGTCGGCGCACTGGGTTCGACTTCGGCTTGGGCCGACCAGCCCGGTGGCGACTGGACGATTACCAAGGAGCAGGCTGTCGCCACCCTCAAGGGGGCAGGCTACACGCAGGTCACCAAGATCGAGGCCGACGATGGCCATTGGGAAGGCGAAGGCATGAAGGCCGACGGCAAGCGCTACGAGTTTCATGTCGACCCTCGTACGGGAGCGATCACCAAGGACGAGCTGGATCACTGATCCTGAAGGCCGCGCAGCCTTGGTATGCCCGCGAACACCGGCGCAGCCGGTGCCATCGTTTCGCAAAGTTGGCACGAAAATCTCATGATTTAGCAGAACAGGCTTCGACCCCCGGTCGTTGCATCAACCCTCGCACCCAACAAGAGCAAAAGGGGTCTTCATGAGTTGTCTAATCTGCGCAGGACAGGCGCAAGCCATCGATTGCCCCGCCGGATGGGAAGAGCGTTGCTGCGCCCAATGCGGGTGTTACCGAATGTCTCAAGCACTCATTCTGGTGATGATGGACGAGGGGCGGATCTTCGACACCCTGCGGATGCGCCAATGGTTGGTGGAAAGGCGAGGGGTGATGGCCATTCCCTCCATCGAGTCTGACCAGGCCATATTGGTGCCGTCGGCGCCATAATTCGCCCGCCCCCACCCCTGGCGACATCAGCCCTGCTTGTGCAGCGCTTCGACCAACTGCGCCTTGGTCATGCGCCAGCGCCCCTTGATGCCCTGGCTGCGTGCCTCCTTGAGCAGGCTGTGCTTGGTTTGCGTTTGCAGCGATGTGATCGAGGTGCGTGCATACCCTTCGCGGGTTTTCGCGGCGCGCTTGGCCGAGTCGGAGCGGGCGGTGTTCTTCTCGTGCTCCGGGGTGGTGGTGCCTGACCCTCCACGTTTCTCACCACCACCCGATTGCTTGTTGACGGTCGCCCAGGCACGCGCCGCCGCTTCGTCTTTGGAAAGGCCTTGCTGTTCGTAGCTTTCTTCGATGCGCTGGGCCTTGCGTTTCTGTTTTGCGGTGTACTTGTCTTTGTCTCCACGGGGCATGGCGTTCGCTCCTGGGTGCGAGGGTTACACGTTGCGAAAGCTGTAACGGACCGATGTGCCTGGGGTTGGCAGCATAGTGCTGGGCAAGCGCAGGAGATTGGAAGGCCTGCAAGCAGGCGCCAACCCCCACGCACGGCGCTCCTGCGCGTCAGCTGTCCAGTCGCTTGGCAGCCTCTACCCCAGCGGATGACAGCTTGATCGGGTAACTCATGCTGATGTGGTGGTCGTCGTCCACCACCACGCTGCCATCCTGGATCAAGCCATGCTCCTGCAAGGTATTGAGCATGCCGGCCACGGCTTTCTCGCCGCGGTAGTTGTCCAGCACTTCCTTGCCCAGCCCGTGCGGGTGGGCATGCAGCAGGCGGGTCAGTACTTCGGTGCGTAGTGCGTCATTGCTCATGTTCAGTCTCCGGGTCATTTAGCGTGGGTGGCCTGCAGAGCCTTGGCGCGCTCCAGGTGCTGCTCGAGCGCTGGCAGTTTTTCGCTGGCGAAGGCTTTGAGTTCTGGCTTGTCGGACGATTGCGCTTCCTTGCGGAACAGTTGCACGGCGGTTTCGTGGGCATCGACCTGGTTGTCGATATAGGCCTTGTCGAACGATTCTTCGCGCCACTCGAGAATCATCTTCTTCACCTTGTCGGTCAGCGCCGCTTCGTCGGGTACGCTGATGTCCAGGGTTCGGGCGATATCGCCGAGTTGCTGGTTGGCCTGGGTGTGGTCGGTGACCATCTGCTGGGCGAACTGCCTGATGTCGGCATTCTGGCTTTTCTCTTTCGCCAGGTTGCCTGTCACCACTTCGGCGATACCCGCCTCGGTGGCCGCATCGACGAAATCATCGGAGGTGGCGGCCTGTACTTGCAGTGACGCCAGGCCCAGCAACAGCGTAAAGCCTGCGAGTATCAACAATGGCGGGTGCATGTCTTACCCCTTCGTACCGTTGGCGCGACGTCAATGTCGCAAGCGGTTGAGCCACGGCGGTGGGCGAAGGTTTAGTTTTTTTCGGCGCGATACGACGACCCGGCTTGACGTGAGCACGCCAGCTTCCAATTATCGGGCATACGCCAACGACGCCCCCGAGACGACCTGATGCTGATCGACGAAGAGCTGACACTGAAAAAGCTGGAGACCTTCCTGACCTTCATGCGCAGCGGCAACCTGGGCCGCGCGGCCGAGGACCTGCAAACCAGTGCTGTCAGCGTGCATCGGGCCATCCACTCGCTGGAGAACGCCTTGCGTTGCCCGCTGTTCAAGCACCAGGGGCGGCAGTTGATTCCCCTGGAAAGCGCCTATGTGCTCGAGAAGAAGGGCCGCCAGCTGATCCAGGATGCCCAGGAGATGGTGCGCCTGAGCCGCGAGGCGGCAGGGTTCTACGCGGACCGTTTTCGCCTTGGCGCGCTCTACTCGCTGACGGTGAAAACCGTGCCCAAGCTGGTGATGGGCCTGAAGATACGGCGCAGCGAGCTGAACATCGACCTGACCCTGGGCTCCAACGTCGAGCTGATGCAGCGCCTGAAGAACCATGAGCTGGACGCGGTCCTGGTGGCGCTGGATGACGCGGTGAAAGATTCGGCCTGCGAGCAGCTGCCATTGTTTTCCGATGACATCTTCCTGGCCGTGCCCACCGATTCGCCGTTCGCCCACCAGGCCTGCGTGGACCTGGCGGACCTTGCCGAATCCACCTTCATCACCCTGACCCAGGGCTTTGCGACCCACCGTGATGGCATGCACGTGTTCGAACAAGCGGGCTTCGAGCCCAAGGTGGCCATGCAGGTGAACGACATCTTCACGCTGCTGAGCATGGTCAGTTCGGGGGTCGGGTTTGCCTTGTTGCCGGGGCGTATCGCCGCGGTGTACGAGAACCGCGTGCGCCTGGTGCCGTTGCAGCCGCGCTACCGGCTGCAACAACACATTGGCGCGGTGTTCCTCAAGGCGCGCGAGCGCGAGCCGAATTTGCTGGCTCTGCTTGCCGAGTGCCGGATGTACAGCATGAACCTGGGCTGAATGCCTAATGCCCGGTCAGCTAGCCTGGGGCTGCTTTGCAAGCACACTGTAGGAGCGGGCTTGCCCGCGAATACCGCCATCAGTTGTGCGAGTTCAATTCCCGACGCAGCAGCGTGTCGACGGTATCGGCACGTGTGTGTTCCAGGGCCACCGCGCGGCCGTGTTCGAACACCCGACTGGCCAGGCCGCTCAATACCGAGCCAGGCGGCATTTCTACCTGCAACCGCACCCCGCGCTGGTAGGCGTTGAGCAGCATGGCCCGCCAGTCGACCCGGCGCGCCATGTTGGCGGCAAGGTCGTCACGCAGTTGCTGCGGGTCATGCAGCGCACGCGCCAGGCTGGCGCTCAGGTAGGTGATGCGTGGGCGCCCGACCGGCACCTCGGCAAACGCTTGGCGCAACTGCTCGGCGGGTGCGTCGAGCAAGGCGCAATGGGACGGGACGCTGACCGCCAGGCGCTGCGCCGCGACCCCGTGATGACGCCGCGACAAGGCCGCCACCTCGGCCATTGCCGCCTCGCTGCCGGCGATGACGATTTGCCTGTCGCTGTTGAGGTTGGCGACATGCACCGGCCCTGAGACCGCGCCAAGCAGTTGCTCGACCTGTTCCAGCTCGAGCCCATTGAGTGCCGTCATGCCGTAGCCACTGGGGTAGGCGGTCTGCATCAACTCACCACGCAGCGCCACCAGGCGCACGGC
This sequence comes from Pseudomonas sp. NPDC089554, assembly GCF_050280645.1. Classification (NCBI taxonomy): domain Bacteria; kingdom Pseudomonadati; phylum Pseudomonadota; class Gammaproteobacteria; order Pseudomonadales; family Pseudomonadaceae; genus Pseudomonas; species Pseudomonas sp. NPDC089554. The sequence goes on along the minus strand of NZ_JBNNVR010000011.1, from coordinate 55,538 downwards.
ATCGGCGAACTCCAGGGCTCCGGCCACCACGGCTGCGGGGTAGGCGCCGATGGACAGCCCGGCCACATAATCCGGCTGCGGGCTGCGTTGCATCAGCCAGCGCGCCCAGGCAACGCCGCTCAGTAGCAGGCACAACTGCACCGCGCGGGTGGAACGCAAGGCGTCGGCGCTGTCCAGCGCCAGGACGTTCTGCTGGAGGCAGTCGCTGGCTTGTTCCACCAGCACGTTCGCCTCTTCGGGCAGGCGATGCAGCATGCCGGGCTGCTGGGCGCCTTGCCCGGGAAACACGAACAGGCTGCTCATGCGGCGTAGGCCTCGGCCAACCATGGGTGGCCGACCAGCCGTGCGCCTTGCGCCGTTTTCAGCAGTACCCTCGACGCGCCGCTGGCCCATTCGCGCAGGGCGATGGCGCCGGTGGGCGTTTGCAACTGGACATCCACCCGGCAGGGGGCGCCGTCGAGCTGCTTCAGCAAGGCCCGCGCCTGGCACCGGCTGAGCGGTTCGGGGGCGTGCAGCAGCAGGTCCAAATCGCTTGCCGCATGCAGCACCTCGACCCCGGTGGCGAGCTGGTAGCCCACGCCTCCTGTAGGGCCCCATGCCTGGCCGGTGGCGTCCAGCAGTGCGTGGACATACGCCAGCGCGCGCAGGGCCGGCCAGCCCTCGGCCTGGGTGCAGCGCAGCGCGGGCGGGCTGACCTTGCGGTTGACGCTCGCCAAGGCCATGTCGCAGGCCAGGCGTTGTTCGCGCAGCGCCCCGCGCACCCCGACCGGCACCTGCCCGGGCGCACAGCCTGCGCGGCGTACCACCACCGGCTGCCCACTGGCCAGCACCTCGCGCGCCCACTGTGGCGCATCGTTGGGCAATGCCGAGACGGGCATGCCCCAGAGCAGGTCGTGTGGCCTTGGCGTGTTCATCTCAGGCCCCCTGCCATTGGGCGCGCAGGCGTTCGCGCACCTCACGCGAGGCGCGGCGGTGCTCGCCAGCCAGGCGCGAGCGTAGGTCGCTCGACTGGCTGATATCCTGTACCGCTTCGGCCAGGCAGCGACGCACCTGCGCCAGGTCGGCAACGCTGGGCGCCTGCGCGTTGTCCACCGACAGCTTGCGCCACAGCAGGCCCAGGGAGGCGTAGCTGTCCAGGTCGTAGGCCATGGGCGCTACCTGCGCCGCCAGGGCTTCCAGCTCCTCGACGCTGCGCAAGGTGATACGCGCCGCTGCTGCCTTGCCCATGGCGTGCACCATGACCCCGCTGTCATCCAGGGCGATCAGGCGTTGCGCCTGGTAACCATGGGCGAGGAACGCCCCGGACATCGCCTTGCCCACCAGCAGCCCGATCACCGGGTGCCCGGCCAGCCGCGCCTGGGCATAGGCCTCGACCGCAGCGGCCAAGGCCTGATGAATACCCAGCGCTTCCTCGCGACGACCATAGGCCTGGCTAGGGACGTCGATCACCGCGACGATGGCGCGCTTCTCGCCGTTGCGGTCGGCTTCGATCGCTTCGCTGACCGCCTTGGCCAACCCCCAGCCCTCGAGCAGGCCGACTTCGCCGTTGCGCGCACGGGGGAAGGGGTTCTGCGCATCGGGCAGCACGGCGATGAAGCGCGCCATGCGGTTGTCCAGTTCACCGTCGATCACCCGCAGCGAGGCAGGAAAGCCTGCCAGCGGTTCGCCGTCGGCCAGGGCCGATAGCCAGTTCAGGGCACGGTTCATCAGGCATCTCCTTGGTACAGGGCGCGCACGCCGGCGGCATCCAGTTGCGAAACCTCGGCGCCCAAGCGCGACATCCGCTCGAGGTACCAGGCGTATCGGCTGGCGCGCTTGGCGCTGGGGGCGTCCAGCAGTTGCAGCAAGTGCTGGCGAATGTCGTCGACATCGTCGGCCACATAGCCGTCGACCAGGCCGCTGGCATGGCGTTGCTCGCCACCGGTCAGGCTCCAGATGAAGGGCCGGTCCTTGGCGTCGTATTCATCGATGCCGGCCTCCTGTTCGATCACCTGCGGGCCGTTCAGTCCCAGGCGCGCCTCGCGGGTCACCAGCAACTGGCTGCACAGCCCGGCGGCGATGGACATGCCACCGAAGCAGCCGACCGACCCTGCAATCAGCCCGATCACCGGCTGGTAGCCACGCAGTTCGACGATCGCCGCCTGGATCTCGGCAATCGCCGCCAGGCCCAGGTTGGCCTCTTGCAGGCGCACGCCACCGGTTTCCAGCAGCAGTACCGCGCAGGTAGGGATACCGTTGCGGTTGTCTTCGATAGCCAGTTCCAGGGCACCGGCGATCTTGGCACCGCCCACTTCGCCCATGCTGCCACCCTGGAACCCGCCTTCGATGGCGGCGATCACCGCTGGGCGGCCGCCCAGCGAGCCTTTGGCGATCACCACGCCGTCGTCGGCCTGGGGCACGATGCCTTGGCGCGGCAGCCACGGCGACATCAATCGGTGGAATGGGTCAAGCAGTTCGCGAAAGGTGCCACTGTCGAGCAAGGCCCGGGCACGCTGGCGGGCGCCCAGTTCGACGAAGCTGCGACATTGCAGCAAGTGCTGGGTGTCGGTCATGGGGCAATCTCCTCGAAGCCTTGCTCCAGGCGCAGGCGCACCACGCCGGGGGTGGCGCCGAAATCATGGATGTCGATGCGCACCGCAGGCAGCTCGCGGCCTTCGAACAGGCGCTGGAACAGCTGTGTCCAGCGCGCGCCACCGCCGTTGACCGAGGTGACCACCTGGATCTCCAGGCGATTGGCCGTGCCCGGCTCGATCAGCACCTCGAGGTCACCGGAACTGACGCAGCCCACCAGGGCGCGGCCACGCCCGGGCAGGGCGGCGGGGAATTGAAAGTTGAGGGTTTCCATGTCACAGGCTCCCGGCAGTGTCGAGGAACAGGCAGGCGGCCAGCAGATCGGCGGCGCCGCCCGGTGAGGCGTTGATCTCCAGCAGCTGGGCATCCAGCTGGCGCAGTTGGCGGCGCCCGGCGAGGGTGGCGCTGCCGCCGGCATCGAGCACCGCGCGGGCGCCTTGCTGGGTTGTGAGCAGGCCCTGTGGCCCGGCGCGCCAGAGCACGCAGGTATCGCCCAGGGTGGCCATGATCGCCAGCAAGGCATCCAGGCGCGCGTGGGCTTCGCTGGCGCCGGCGGCGCGGCTGCGGCGCAGTTGCGGCAGGCCATGGCCGACCGCTGCCGGGAAGCCTTGCTGTGCTTGTTCGCGGGCGCCACCGACCGCATGGCGGCGCAGCATCTGCTGGCCGTGGCTGTCCTGGGCGCGGGCGCCAGGGTCTTCTAGCAGTGCGATGCGCCCGGCGCGACTGGCCAGGGTCAGGGCATCGGCGCGAGGGGCCAGTGCACGGGCCGCCACCAGCAGGCCCAGGGCCCAGATCGCGCCGCGGTGGGTGTTGACCCCGCCCGTAGTGGCCAGCATGGCGGCTTCGCCATCGCGACCGATGCGGCCCAGGGCGGCGCGCAGCGGCAGGCCGATTTCGCCGTGGAACAGGGCGGCCTCGGCCATCTGCCGAAAGCACGGCCACAGCGACAAGGCCGAGGCATGCATCAGCGTCAGGGTCATGTCGCGGTGCGCGCCGCTGTCCCGCCGGTCCACCAGGCCTGGCTTGGGCGAGAGGTCGGCCTCGTCGATCAAGGCCTCCACGGCCAGGTCGGCCAGTTGGTCGGCCAGGGCAATACCGTGCACCTGCTGTTTCACCGGTGCTGGCGTGTACCCATGGGGATAGCGCGACCAACGCGCTTGCAGGTCGAGTTGTTCCATCACCAGCTCCTGAACCGTGCGGGCGGGTTGTACAGGCCGCCAGACCACTCCACCAACTCGGCGATGCTGCGCGCGGCCAGCAGTTCGCGGCTGGCGTCGGTGCGGCGAATGCCAAGGTCTTCCGGCAGCGCTACCAGCCCCTGCTGGCGCAGGCGTTGGGTGTCCTTGGGGTCGTGGCGCAGGCCGATGCTGGTGACCCCGGCCACCGCGGCGATCATCTGCTGGCGTTCCTCGAGGCTGCGCGCCTTGTACAGGTAGGCGATGCCTTCCTCGGTGAGCAGGTGGGTGACGTCGTCGCCATAGATCATTACCGGCGCCAGGGGCATGCCGGCTTTCTTCGCCACGGCGACGGCGTCGAGGGTGTCGACGAAGGTGGGCTTGCCGCCTTCCTGGAAGGTCTCGACCATCTGCACCACCAGCTTGCGGCCACGTTCGAGCAAGGTCTCGGGCACGGTCATGTCCAGCCAGGCCGGGGTGGCGTGGCGCCGCCCACGGGGGTCGTGGCCCATGTTCGGCGCCCCGCCGAAGCCGGCCAGGCGGCCGCGGGTGACGGTCGAGGAGTGGCCATCGCCGTCCACTTGCTAGGTGGCGCCGATGAACAGGTCCACGGCGTACTGCCCGGCCAGCTGGCACATCAGGCGGTTCGAGCGCATGGAACCGTCGCGGCCGGTGAAGAACACGTCCGGGCGCTGGGCGATGTAGTCCTCCATGCCCAGCTCTGTGCCGAAGCAGTGCACGCTCTCGACCCAACCGGACTCGATGGCCGGGATCAGCGTCGGGTGCGGGTTGAGGGTCCAGTTGCGGCAGATCTTGCCTTTCAGGCCCAGGGACTGGCCGTAGGTCGGCAGGATCAGCTCGATGGCGGCGGTGTTGAAACCGATGCCGTGGTTGAGCGACTGCACCTGGTGTTTTTCATAGATGCCGCGAATCGCCATCATCGCCATCAGCACGTGCACCGGCTTGATGTGGCGTGGGTCGCGGGTGAACAGCGGCTCGATGTAGAACGGCCGGTCGGCGACCACCACGAAGTCCACCCAGGAGGCCGGGATATCCACCCGTGGCAGGTCGTCGGTGCGTTCCACCAGCTGGTTGACCTGGGCTATCACCAGGCCGTTGCTGAAGGCGGCGGGTTCCACCAGCGCGGGGGTGTCCTCGGTGCTGGGGCCGGTGTAGAGGTTGCCCTCGCGGTCGGCCATGAAGCCGGCGACCAGGGTGACGTTGGGGATCAGGTCGACCAGCAGCCGTGAATAAAGCTCGATGTAGGTGTGGATCGCGCCGACTTCGAGCAGGCCGTCCTCCAGCAGTTGGCCGATGCGCAGGCTTTGCGGGCCGGCGAAGGAGAAGTCGAGTTTGCGCGCGATACCGCGCTCGAACAGGTCCAGGTGCTCGGCGCGGCTGACGCTGGGCATGATCATGTGCAGGTCGTGCAGGCGAGTGGGGTCGGCCTTGGCCAGGGCGCGGGAGAGGAAGTCGGCCTGCTTCTGGTTGTTGCCTTCGAGCACCACGCGGTCACAGGGCGCGATCAGCAGTTCCAGCGCTTCGACGATCCGCTCGGTGGGTAGCACCACGCCGTCGGCCAGGTGCCGGACCCGGTCGAGGCGGCGCTGCTTCTCGGCACGCCGCCGCGACCATTGCGGCGGTGGATTCTTTGTTGTGGTCATGCGTGACTCCACGGTTCGCTGTCGTGGAGTGATCCTAGGGGGCGTGTGGCGAGCCCATCAATCAAGGTCAGTACCGAATCGTTACGATCAGGGTAATGATTTGGGAAGGAGGAGGAATGGGCCACTTCGCGGCCCAAATCCGCCGTCAGAACAGCACCGGGACTGCGCAGGTCATGAAGCGTTGATCCAGATGGTCTTCAGCTCCGTGTATTGGTCATGGGCCCAGATCGACTTGTCGCGCCCACCGAAGCCAGACTCCTTGTAGCCCCCGAACGGCGTCGAGGCATCGCCTTCGCCGAAGCAGTTGACCGTGACCACGCCCGCACGAATTTCCCGCGACAGGCGCAGGGCATTGCGCAGGCTGCCGGTGTAGGCCGAGGCGGCCAGGCCGTAGACGGTGTCGTTGGCCAACTCGATGGCTTCATCGAGGGTCGTGAAGCTGGTCACACTGAGCACCGGGCCGAAGATCTCCTCGATGAACAGCTTGCTGTCGCGGGGGACGCCATCGACGAGGGTCGGCTGCACGAACACGCCTTGCTCGGTCTCGCCGCCGTGCACCACCTTGAGCCCCTGCTCGGCGGCGTGCGCCAGGTACGACCTGACCTTCTCGAAGTGCGCCTTGCTGACCATGGCGCCCAGGCGGTTGTCCGGGTCGAGCGGGTCGCCGAGTTTCCAGTCCTTGAGGTGCTTGGCAATCAGGCCGAGCAACTCGTCCTTCACGTCCTGGTGCACGATCAGGCGCGAGGACGCCGAGCAGTTCTCGCCCATGTTCCAGAACGCCCCGGCGGTGACGAACTGGGCCACTTCGTCGAGGTCTTCGCAGTCGTTCATCACCACCGCCGGGTTCTTGCCACCCAGCTCCAGGACGATGCGCTTGAGGTTGGACTCGGCAGCATATTTCAGGAACAGGCGGCCGGTGTCGGTGGAACCGGTGAAGCTGACCATGGGGATGTCCATGTGGCGGCCGATGGCTTCGCCCACTTCGCGGCCACCGCCAGGCACCAGGTTGAACACCCCGGCCGGAATGCCCGCCTGATGGGCAAGCTCCGCCACGCGCAGGGCGCTGAGGGTGGTTTCCTTGGCCGGCTTGACCACGATCGAACAACCGGCGGCCAGGGACGGGGCGATCTTCCAGGCCAGCATCAGCAGCGGGAAGTTCCACGGCAGTACCAGGCCGACCACGCCGATGGCTTCGCGCACCACCAGGGTCACGGCAGCATTGCCGGTAGGAGCGGTGGCGTCGTAGATCTTGTCGATCAGCTCGGCGTGCCAGCGAATCGTATGGATAGTTTCGGGCACATCGACGTTCTGGCACTCGCTGACCGGCTTACCGCTGTCCAGGCTTTCCAGCACCGCCAGTTCGTGGGCGTTGTCTTCGAGCAACTGGGCGAACTTCAGCAACACGTGCTTGCGCTCGCCGGGTTGCAGCTTCGACCATGAGCCGTCTTCGAACACGCGCTTGGCCGCGGCCACGGCGAGGTTGACGTCATTGACGTCGCAGGCGGCGACTTCGGCCAACGGCTTTCCGGTGGCGGGGTTGGTGGTGACGAAGGTATCGCCCGAAAGGGCATCACGGAACTCGCCGTCGATGAACGCCTGGGTACGCGGTTGCAGGTTGGCGGCGATGGCCGCGTATTGGGCCTTGCTCAGTAGTTCAGCCATGTTCAGACGCCTCCGGTGATCTGTGCGATGTTGCGCTTGAGTTCACTCACGACCTTTGCCAGCGCCGCTTTCTCGCTGGCGTCCAGGTCATGCAGCGGCTGGCGTACGCCACCGGTATGCAGGCCGTTGAGCGCACAGCCGTACTTGATCGACTGGACGAACTTGCCGCCTTCGAGCAAATCCATCAGCGGCATCATGGCGGCCATGATCTGCCTAGCCTTGTCTAAGTTCTTCTCGACCACGCAGGCTTCATACAGGGCCACGTGTTCGCGCGGGATGAAGTTGGAGCCGGCGCAGACCCAGCTCTTGGCGCCCCAGGCGAAAAACTCCAGGGCCTGGTCGTCCCAGCCGCACGACAGCTGGATGTGCGGGCGCTGGGTGGCCAGGCGGTGCAACTGGTTCATGTCGCCGGAGCTTTCCTTGATGGCGACAATATTGCGCACATCGGCCACGGCGTCGAAGAACGCTTCGCCCATGCTCACGCCCATGCGGGCAGGGTAGTTGTAGAGCATGATCGGCAGGTTGGCGGCGGCATCCACCGCCTTGACGTGCAGGGCGATTTCCTGCTCGGTCGGCAGCGCGTAGGGTGGGCTGCCGACCAGCAACGCGTCGGCCTTGATTTCCTTGGCGTGCTTGGCGAAAGCCACCGCGTCTTCGGTGCGTATGCCGCCGGTACCGACGATCAGTGGCAGGCGACCGTTCAGCACATCCTTGGCCTGGGCGGCCAGTTCGAGGCGCTCCTGGGTGGTATGGGCGTAGTACTCGCCGGTGGAGCCACCAATGATGACGCCGTGGACCTTCGACTCGACCAGATACTCGATCACTTCGCTGAACGCCGCCTTGTCGATCGAGCCGTCTGCGGCCAGCGGGGTGATTGCCGGGGTGTAGATGCCTTGGAATTTCACTTCTATCGCTCCTTGTACTGTCAGTAAGAAAAAACAGCGCCAGGGAAGGGCGCCACTGCGGTCTATGCCTCGCGGCCTGCCTTGAACTGCCCCCATTGCAAGTTGAGGTTCACCCCCACCGACACCAGCAGCGACGGTGGGTTGGCGTTGGGGCCGACGGCGCCCAGGACGAAATCGATCAGCTCGTTGCGTTCCCCTGCCAGCCATTCGCCCAGCAACTTGCCGGTGGCGGTGCCACGGGTGACGCCCAGGCCGTTGCAGCACAGGGCGCCGTAGACGTTGGGGCGCAGTTCGCCGAAATAGCCTTCATGGTTGCGTGACAGGGCCAGTGCGCCGCCCCAGGTGTAGTCGAACGGCACGCCCGGCAGCATGGGAAAGCGCCGCTCGAACGACGCCGCATGGCGCTTGACGAAACGCGCGAGGTACCTGGGGTCGCTACGCCCGTTCGGGTTGAAGCTGAAGCTGTTGCGCACCAGGATGCGGTTGTCGGGCGTGCGCCGCACCGTGGTGCCGAACGGGTGGGCGGGGATCAGCCCCCAGTACGGCTTGCCGCCCAGCCGGGCTTGTTCCTCGGCGGTGAGTGGGCGGGTGAGGCTGGCGTAGGTGAACACCGGCAGCATGCGCCCCTTGAGAAAGCCGAAGCTCATGGCGAAGGCGTTGTTGGTGAGGATCAGCTTGTCGGCGGTGATCGAGCCATGGGCGTGCTTGAGAACGCTCTTGCGGCCGTATTCCACCGAGGTGATGGGGGTGTTCTCGAACAGGCTGACATTGCCGGGCAGGGTGTCTGCCAGGCCTTTGACCAGCGCCGATGGCTGCACCAGCGACGTGCCGGGGGTGAACAGCGCCTTGCGGTAGAAGTGGGTGCCGATGTGCGCGGGCAGGTCTTGGGCCTCGAGCATTTCGTAGGGCTGCTCCAGCTTGTCGAGGCCGCTGCGATAGGCGTCGAGTATGGCGATGCCCTTGGGCTCTATGGCGGCTTGGTATTTCCCGCAGTGCTTGAGCTGGCAGTCGATGGCGTGGCGCTGCACCAATTCTTTGAGGTAGGCCTGGCCGCTGAGGTTGAGCTTGAGGGTCTTCTTGGCAATGGTGATGTCGCCGATATAGTCGGGCGCGCCGATGTCGTGGGGCAGGTCGATGGCGAAGCCTGCGTTGCGCCCGGAGGTGCCGAAGCCCACTTCCTGGGCATCGACCAGGATGATGACCTGGTCGGGGAACCGGGTCGCCAGTTCACGTGCCGCTGCCAGCCCCGTGAAGCCGGCACCGACGATCACCCAGGGCGCCTGGCTGTGGCCGCGATGAGCGGCAGTGGGCTGGCGCTGCTGGCTCAGGTGGTACCAGCCACACGAGTTGTCGTCGGCAGGCAATGAAGTGACTGAAGTCATTTGAATGATCCTGGTGTTATCCAAACTTTCGGCAAAGCGCTAACTACCCACGGGTTAAAGGTCATGGCGTAATTCCCGTGACGGTGGATGCCCGAAAAGTGCGTGATAAGTTCGGCTGAAATGGCTGCTGGAAACAAAACCGCAGGCCAAGGCTGCTTCGACGATTGAAAGATTGGAGTTTTGAATCAGGCGCCGCGCTTCGATCATTCGCAAGTGCAAGTAATGTTTTTGCGGCGAGGTGGAAAGTTTATGTCGGAACAGCCGTTCCATTTGCCGCCGAGACAGGCCGGCATAGTGCGCCAGCTGGTCGAGGTCGAGTGGGTCTTCCAGGTTCGACTCCATCAACAGGATGGCTTCGCGCAGCGGGCCGTGCAGGTGGCTGGCATGGGTGCCGCGAAGGCGGGTGCGGTCGTAGTCGAGCACCTCGGCAACCGCGTTGGCCAGCGTGCGGCCAGCGCAGGTTTCCAGCCACTTGAGCATCATCCTGAAGGCCCCGGCGGGGGTGGCGGCGGTGAGGCGGTCACCGTCGAATACCACAGTGTCGAACGACACCTGGGTGCCTGGCGCCTGCTCGCACAGCGCCGTGCGCTGTTCGGGGTGAATAGTGCAGCGGTAGCCGTCCAGCAGGCCGGCCTTGCCCAGGTACCAGGCGCCATTCCACAACCCACCCAAAGCCATGGGCAGCTTGGCCAGGCGGCCCAGCAGGCTGCTCAGCCAGGCCGGCACGGCTCTTGGGCTGCGCAGCCCGCCGCAGATGACCAGCAAGTCCAGGTTGGCCAGGCGAATATCGGTCAGCGGGGTGTCCGGGCGGATCGGGATGGACAGGTCGCTCATCACTTCGGCATGGGTATGGCTGAAGGTATGCACCTGCACGCTGCCGGGAGTGATCAGGTTGGCCGTGACCAGCACGTCGAGTGACTGCGTGAAACAGGGCAATGAAAAATGATCGAGCAACAGAAAGCCGACATGCGAAGTACGGGCCTGGACACTAACGTGCCCTGGCAGTGCGGGTTTTCGAGCGGCGAAAGTTGTACTGATGGTGTTCGTCATATTCTTCATGTTGTCACTCTGCCGCGCAGGCTCGACCGCTCGCTTGAACTTGGCAAGTTGTCGATAAGTTATTGTTCTTGCCCGTGATAGTTGGTGGCGGGCTTGAACAGAATTTATGGCCGGGCGATGGGAGCGTCCAGCAACATTTCCGGGTGCGAATGGATAACCCGGTGTTATCCGTTATTCGAAGAGTCAGTCTTTAAGGAAGCTGTCCTCGAAGGGGTAATGCGTCAGTAATTCATAACCGTTGTAGGTCACCAGCAGTTGGTTTTCCAGCTTGATACCGTCTCGGCCTCCCACCTCACCGACATACGCTTCGACGCACAAGGCCATGCCCGCTTGCAGTTCGCCGTCATAGCCATAGGCCTGGAGGTCTTCCGGGTAGCGGATGCTCGGGTATTCGTCGCACAGCCCCACACCGTGGAAGATGATGCCGTAGCGCTGTGCCCGGTAAGGTTCCGGCAGCCGGTGGGCGAGGGCGGTCATGTCACTGAAGCGCACACCGGGCTTGACCAGCTCGATGTTGTGGGTGATGTGCTGGTGGGCGATGCGGTACAGGTGCTTCTGCTGCGCCGTGGGTTGCAGCCCGCCGCAGATCCAACTGCGGGACATGTCGACGCACATGCCATAGACGCCGATCAGGTCGGTGTCGAACGACACCAGGTCTCCATCGCTCAACACCCGTGGGCCAGACTCCTGGAACCAGGGGTTGGTGCGCGGGCCGGAGTTGAGGATGCGCGTCTCGATCCACTCGCCGCCACGGCGTATGTTGCCCGCATGTAGCACCGACCAGATGTCGTTCTCGGTCAGGCCGGCGCGCATCGCCTGCTGCATCTCGGCCACCGACGCCTCGCAGGACGCCACCGCGCAGCGCATCGCCTTGATTTCATCGGGCCCCTTGATGGCCCGAGCCAGCTCGGTAACCGCCTGGCCACTGCACAGCTCGATACCCAGCGCATCGAGTGCGCGCACCCCGGCCAGCTCGATACGGTCGACCGCCAGGCGCCGGTTGGCCCCGGCATGCTTGCGCAGCAGCTCATCGACTTGGCCGGCGAAGCGGCGCGCATGCTCATCGGTACGCTCGCCGGTTTCGAAGTAGAAGAACGAGGCGCCGCTGCGCAGTTCGCTGACCAAGGGCAGGTGTGCGCTCAGGTGGTCGCAGCCATGGAAGTCCCACAGCACCACGTGGCCGCTGGCGGCGACGAAGCAGGCGCGGGCCGGGTTGTGGGTGGTCCACAGCTGCATGTTGGTGGTGTCGGTGGCGTAGCGGATGTTCAGTGGATCGAACAGCAGCAGGCCGCCCAGGTCGCGTGCCACCAGCTGCTGCTTGAGGCGTTCGAGGCGGTACTCGCGCATCGTCGGCAGGTGCGGTGGTTGCAGGCCCAGGTGTTGCCATTCCGAGAACGCCAGGGGCGTGGGGCCGATTTCGGCACGGTCGTTGTCGTCCACCGAACCATCGGGCTTGAGCGCGCTGGCGCGGCGGCGTGCGGGGTCGATCCGCCGGGCATCGGCGGGTATCGAGTACGGCGATGAATTCATGGCTTCGGCACTCTCACCGGTTGAGCGGGGGCACTTTCGTGCCCCCTGGCGACGGGGCGTTCAGTTGGACTACTCGGCGGCCGAGCGTGCGGCTTGCAGCCATTGGTCGAACTGCTGGCGGTGGGCGGCGACCCACTCCTTGGCGTGGCGCTCGATGTCGGCCGGCTTTTTCTCGCCGTTCTGCATCTTCAGGTTCTGCTCGCTCTCATCCTGGGTGCTGATTTGCACCAGCGACAGGAACTTGACCGCCGCCGGGTTCTTCTCGGCGAAGTCCTTGTTCAGCGCCGCCACGATCTTGTCGATGGCAAAGCCCAGGTTCTTGCCCTGGTACATCGTGTTGACCGTGTTGTCGCCGCCTGGAAGGTCGGTTTTCGGCACTTCCAGCCAGACCACGTCGCGGCCTTCCACCAGCACGCTGGCGATCCACTGCGGGACCCAGGTGAAGTAGAGGATCGGCTTGCCTTCCTTGTAGCGGGCGATGGTGTCGGCCATCAGGGCGAAGTAGGAGCCTTGGTTGACCTGGATGCTTTTCTCCAGGTCATAGGCCTTCATGTGGTGGGCGATCGCCAGTTCGCAGCCCCAGCCGGGGTTGCAGCCGGTCAGGTCGGCCTTGCCGTCGCCGTTGGTGTCGAACAGCTTGGCGATCTCGGGTTTCTTCAGGTCGGTGATGTACTTGATGTTGTATTGCTCGGCGGTCTTCTTGTCGATCAGGTAGCCCTGGAGCACGCCGGGCAGGATCTCGCCGACCTTGACCATCACCTCGTCGCCACCGGCCTGCTGGTAGAACTTGGCGTGCAGGTTCTCCCACAGGTGCACGGTGAAGTCAGCGTCACCATTGGCCAGGGCGACCATCATCACGCCATATTCGGTTTCCTTCGGCTCCTGGACCTTGTAGCCGAGCTCGCGCAGGCCAGCCATGGCCACCTCGCCACGGAAGCGCTCCTCGGCAATGGACGGGAAGATCGGCGTCACCTTGGTGCCTTCGCCGGGGCGCTCGGGCGAGGCGTGGGCGAGCAGGGCGCTGGTTGCCAGGGTGAGTGCAACGAGGCTTTTCAGGAAACGCTGTGGGACAGTGAGCTTTGACATCGTTCGGGCCTTGTCTTCTAGAGGGAGGGAATACGGCGAATCGATTGCTTCAGTGTCAGGAAATCTTGCGGCGCGGCACCTGCGGTTGTGCGCCGAACAGGCGCCACACGGCGCCGACGGGGCCGGTGTGGTACCAGCGCAGGCTGGGGTCGGCGCTGCTGCGGTCGCCCATGGCCTGAGTCAGGCGGTCGAGGAAGATGGCCAGCAACACCAGGCCGACGCCGCCGACGGTGGCCAGCCCCATGTCGAGGCGGCCGATGCCGCGCAATACCATCTGGCCCAGGCCGCCGACGGAAATCATCGAGGCGATCACCACCATCGACAGCGACAGCATCAGGGTTTGGTTGAGCCCGGCCATGATGGTCGAGGTGGCCAGGGGCAGTTGTACCCGCGACAGCATTTGCCACGGGGTGCAGCCAAAGGCGCGGGCCGCTTCGATCTTGTCCTCGGGCACTTGGCGGATACCCAGGTTGGTCAGGCGTACCAACGGCGGCAGGGCGAACACGATGGTCACCAGCACGCCGGGTACGTTGCCGATGCCGAACAGCATCACCACCGGTACCAGGTAGACGAACGCAGGCAGCGTCTGCATGGCATCGAGCAGCGGGCGCACCACCCGTTCCAGGCCGTCGCTGCGGGCGCAGAGGATGCCCAGCGGAATGCCGAGCACCGCGCAGAAGAACACCGAGGTCAGCACCAGCGCGAGGGTGGTCATCGACTCGGACCACACGCCGATCAGGCCCAGCAGGGTCAGGGTAACGAAGCACAGCAGCGCCATGCGCTTGCCCGCCAACTGCCAGCCGAACAGGGTCGAGAGCAGGATACCGATGCTCGGCGGGATGCTCTGCAAGGTGAATTCGATGCCGTTGAGCACCTGGTCGATGGGCCAGCGAATGGCGCGGAACACATCGCGGAAGTTATGCACCAGGAACTCGAGGGTGCTGGTGACCCAATCGCCCAACGGGATGCTGGCGGACTGGAACGGGTCGAGAAGGCTGAACTCGGACATTGCAGGTAACCTCTTCATCGATCGACGCGCAGGGCGCCGAAGCGCAACGGGCGGCGGGCGCGATCAGTTGCGGCTCAGGGTCTGTAGCAGACGGTTCTTGGACAGCGCGCCCTTGAGGGCGCCCTCTCGATCGAGCACGGGCACGGGGTAGGGAAGTGCCGCGGCGATATCCAGGACTTCGTGCAGCGGCGTGTCGGTATAGACCGGCTGCTGTTCGTGCAGGAAGTAGTGGTGGGAGGGCGCCTGGCCCTTGCTGGCGGTGTCGACCACGCTGAGCAGGTGGCCGCGTTCGTCGATCAGGAAATCGAACTCGTCGCAGGCCTTGAAGCGCGGCGCTTTTGCATCGGCCCGGCAGTACTGCTCGGGGGAGCACTGGGCGACGTCGCCGGCCTTGAGGATGCGCGAGCTGTCGAAGCCCTTGAAGAAGGTGCGCACATAGTCGTTGGCGGGCTGGTTGATCAACTCTTGGGGCGTGCCGATCTGCACCACTCGGCCACCTTCCATGATCGCGATGCGATGGCCGATGCGAATGGCTTCTTCAATGTCGTGGGAAATGAAGATGATGGTGCGTTGCTGCTCGGCTTGCAGGCGAATCAGCTCGCCTTGCATCTCGCTGCGGATCAGCGGGTCCAGTGCGGAAAAGGCCTCGTCCATCAGCAGGATGGTCGGATCGTTCGCCAGCGCCCGTGCCAGGCCGACGCGTTGCTGCATGCCGCCGGAAAGCTGGTGAGGGTAGCTGTGCTGGTGTTCGGCCAGGCCCACCTGGGCCAACGCTTCGCGGGCCCGGGCGTGGCGCTCGGACTCCTTGACGCCAGAAACTTCCAGGCCGAAGGCGGTGTTTTCCAGCACGCTCATGTGCGGCATGAGTGCGAACGACTGGAACACCATGCCCATTTCCTTGCGCCGCACATCCAGCAAGGCTTTGTCGCCAAGGCCGGTGATCTCGCGGCCGTTGAGGTAGATGCTGCCGGAGGTCGGTTCGATCAGGCGATTGAACAGGCGCACCATCGTCGACTTGCCCGAGCCCGACAGGCCCATGATGACGAAGATCTCGCCACGCTTTACCGAGAAACTGGCATCGAACACGCCAATGACGTGGCCGGTTTTCTCGAAGACTTCACTTTTGCTGGCGCCCGAGCGCAGCAGGTCCATGGCCAGGCGCGGTTGTGGGCCAAAGACTTTATAGATGTTTTTGACGGAAAGAATTTCATCGGAGTTGGTCATGTTCGCCCACCTGTTTTTATCGGAAGCGACTGTCGCGCGCTTCGGCTTTCAAAATCGGGGCAGTAAAACCAGAAGTGATATGCATGAGGGTACCTTCTTATTGTTGTTGCCCGCGTTGGGGCTTTCTTAAAATCTATAGCCATCGGCGGGCGCTGTTCCAACGACATTTCCGAAGGGTCACGGATAACCTGAGGTTATGTCTGGCCTGGGCACGACGCTATGGCGTGCGCTGCGACACGCTCGCTGGTGAGGCTGCAAGCGCTGGTTTACCCTCGAAGGCAGACAAGCAGAACGTAAGGACACCACGTATGTTGGGTAAACACGCCGATCCAGACACCTTGCTGCTGCGCATGCCGTCGCTGCGGGCCGTAAAGGCTTTCGTGGCCGCCGCCAAATACGAAAGCTTCACCCGCGCCGCCGAAGCCTTGTGCGTGACCCAGGCGGCGATCAGTCGGCAGATTCGCGAGCTGGAGGCGTTCCTGGGTGCGCAGTTGTTCGTGCGGGTGGGCAGGGCGGTGGAACTCACCCCCGCAGGGGCGATTTTCTTCGAGGCCGCGCAGATGTCGTTCGTCAACATTGCCCAGGCAGCGGACCGCATCCGCAGCACGCCGGTGCACAAGCATGTGTTGACCCTGTGCTGCTCACCGGCCTTTTCCGCATTCTGGCTGTCCCATCACCTGCCCGAGTTTCGCGCCAACAACCCGGACATCGACTTGAACCTGGTGGCTACGCAGAACTTCGTCAACATGGAGCCGGGCGTGGAGCCGGACATCATCATTTCCAAGATTCCCAAGGTCGCGGAAGGCTACAAGAGCTACCCGCTGTGCCATGACGTCATCTACCCCATCTGCACGCCGCTGTTTCTCGAGCAGCACCCGGATATCAACACCCTTGAAGGCATTCGCGACGCGGCGCTGTTGAACCTCAGCCCCATCGGCCGTTCCGGGGTGGCCGAGCACGTGGACTGGGGCGTGTGGTTCGCGTTCCAGAACATCGACCTGGACGAACGCCCCGCTTGCGCCCCACCGATTCTCAACGCCAACGACTACAGCCTGATCATCAACATGGTGCTGAGCCATCAGGGTATCGCCCTGGGTTGGAACCAACTGGTAGAGGGCATGCTCGAGCGGGGTGTGCTGGTGCAGCCCGTGAAGCAGCAGATGACCCTGCGCAACAGCCTGCATTACCTGGCGTGCCGCGAAAACGCGGTGGATGACGAGGTGGGTAGCAGGGTGAGGGACTGGATACTGTCCAAGTTCGAGCGCTGAGCGCTTGGCTGTTTGCCTCTCGATTAATAACGTCGGCTTATCCATTTGCACGTGAAAAAGTCGTTTGTCGCTGTTGCGCCACTTCCCTAGCCTTGGGAAAAAAATCGCAAAGCCCGTATTGCGAATAGCCCTACAACAATGACCAAGGCAAACGACCATCGACCCTGTGCCTGAAGGGGGATGAGTGGAGGATGACAATGAGCGGCAAGCTTTCCGTAGTCGACCTGATCCGCAAGCGCAAGGCACGCCATGCCTTGCCGCGTGAGCTGTACATGGACCCTGAAGTGTATCGCCAGGACCTCGAACAGCTCTGGCACAAGGACTGGGTGTTCGCCGGGCATACCTTCGAAATCGAGAAGCCGGGGCAGTACTTCACCTTGCAGGTTGGCGATTACCCGGTGGCAGTGGTCATGGGCAAGGATGGGCAGGTGCGGGCGTTCCACAATGCCTGCCGTCATCGCGGCGCCAAGGTGTGCGAGCACGCCCAGGGCAAGGTCGCGAAAATGGTCTGCCCTTATCACAAGTGGACGTTCGAGCTGGATGGCTCGCTGCTGTTCGCCGGCAACATGGGCGCGAACTTCGACAAGACCCAATACAACCTCAAGACCGTGCACTGCGAGATCGTGCATACCTACATCTATGTCTGTGTCGCCGAGCGCGCCCCGGACTTCGAGCGTTTCAGAAATGCAGTAAGCCCCTTCATTGCGCCGCACAAGCTTGAAAACTGCAAGGTGGCCTTCGAGTCGAACCTGATCGAGAAGGGCAACTGGAAGCTGGTGTTCGAGAACAACCGCGAATGTTTCCACTGCGATGGCACCCACCCCGAGTTGATGAATTCTTTCGTCGAGAACCTGTCGGTGGCCGGTGTAGGCGGGGAAGAAGACCCGGAACTGGCAGGGCACTGGGCGCGCTGTGAAGCGGCAGGCATGCCCAGCCGCCTGGTCATGGACCCTGACGGGCGCTATCGCATGACGCGCATTCCGCTGTCGGCGGGCGCGGTGAGCTACACCATGGACGGCAAGCCTGCGGTCGCCGGGCGACTCGACGACAGTGGCGAGCCCGATATCGGCGCACTGCTGTACTTCAACTACCCCTCTACCTGGAACCACTTCCTCGGCGACCACGCCCTGAGCTTCCGGGTGTTGCCCATTGGCCCCGGTGAAACCCTGGTGACCACCAAGTGGCTGGTGCCCAAGGACGCCAAGGAAGGGGTCGACTACGACCTTGAGCGCCTGACCAAGGTCTGGCTGGCCACCAACGACCAGGACCGCCAGCTGGTCGAGGGCACCCAGGCGGGTATTTCCTCACCCACCTATGAGCCGGGGCCCTTCTCGGAGATTGCCGAAAACGGCGTCTGCCAGTTCGATGACTGGTACTGCGAAACGCTGCTCACGCGACTGCAAGGGCCGATCCCGCTCAAATCGGTAATCTGACAGACCACGGGTTTCGTAGTATCTTCCTTCGCCCGTTTTCCGAGGCCTGGCGATGATAAGCAGTGCGCGTGGCGCCACGATGTGTGGTTTGTTGGCGATCTCCATGTGGAGCATGTCGATTGCGTTGATCCGCAGTATCAGCTCCACCTTCGGCCCGGCCGGTGGTGCGGCGATGATCTACTCGCTAGGCACGCTCTTGCTGCTTGTCGTGCTCGGCAAGCCGCGCTTGCGCTCGGCGCCCATACCTTACCTGCTGATGGGCGGTGCGCTGTTCGTGACCTATGACGTGAGCATGTCACTGGCCCTGGGCTATGCCAGCAGCGACACCCAGGCGGTGGAGGTGAGCGTGGTCAACTACCTGTGGCCGGCGCTTACGGTGTTGCTGTCGATCTGGATCAACGGCCAGCGCGCCCGCTGGATGATCGTGCCGGGGTCGCTGCTGGCGCTGTTCGGCATCCTCTGGGTGGTGGCCGGTGACGGGCTTTCGCTCGAGCGCCTGGTCACCAGCGTCAGCGCCAACCCCCTGGCATTCGGGCTGGCATTCGTCTGTGCGCTGAGCTTCTCGCTGTACTGCAATGTCACCCGGCGCTACGCCGGGGCCGGCAACCAAGTGGCGTTCTTCTTCATCCTCACCACCTGCGCCCTGTGGACCAAGTACGCCTTGAGCGACGAGCAGATCCACGGCTTCACCCTCGCCAGCAGCCTGGAGCTGGTCGTGGCGGCCGTGGCGGTGGGCGGCGGGTATGGCTTGTGGAACATCGGCATCACCCGCGGCAACCTGACCTTGCTGGCGACCGCATCGTATTTCGCTCCGGTGGTGTCTGCTGCATTTGCCATGGTCTGGCTGGGGGCGGCGTTGACCCCGCAGTTCTGGCAAGGCGCCGTGCTGGTGACGGTCGGTTCGCTGCTGTGCTGGTATGCGACCCGCGAGGTGGCGCCCCGGGCGCAGTCATGTGTAAAGCAGCAGTAGGCTCCTGAATTGTTCTGCATGAGCGGCTGGCAGTGAGTCAGTCGCAGTGAACGCAATCAAAATCTGAATTGTTATGGTATAACGTGCCGAAATTGAGCGGGCATAGACCTGCGCAAGGCACTTTCCAGTTCAGGAGCGTTCATGAGAATTACCCCCGCATCCCTCGCCGTATTCACCGCACTGGTCTCTTCCGAGCTGCTCGCCGACCAGGCGGGCAACTCGGTCATCACCCTGGGCGAGGTGAACATCACCCATAAGGCCGGCGTTGCGCTGAGCACGGAAAATGTGCTGACTTCGGTGGATGTGTTGGGGGGCGACCAGGTCGAGGACAAGAACGTGATGAACAGCTGGCAGCTGCTGGGGCAGATGCCAGGCATCCAGCTGACCGAGACCGGCCAGGGCGCCGAGTCGGGCAAGGTGACCTTCCGGGCGTTCAACGGCGAAGGCTATATCAACGGCATCAAGACCCTGATCGACGGCATCCCGAGCAACGTCAACAGTGGCAACCAGCGCTTCATCGACATGGTCTTCCCGCTGGACATCAGCCACATCGAGGTGGTGCGCGGCACCAACGACCCCCGCTACGGCCTGCACAACATCGGCGGCAACATCAACTTCCAGACCCGCCAGGGCGGCAACTACGTCGACAGCCGCCTGACCTACGGCAGCTTCGATACCCGGGAAGTGCAACTGGCGGTTGGGCATGAGGAGGGCAACTTCGCCCAGAACTACATCCTCGCCAAGCAGGACAGCAACGGCTTTCGCGACCACAGCGAGTCGAACAAGTACATGCTCGGTGGCAAGTGGTTCGTCAGCAATGACGACCAGGACTTTCGCATTGGCCTGATCGCGCGGCTGTACCACCACCAGGCCGAGGAATCGGGCTTCCTCACCCGAGCGCAGATGCGCGACAGCCGCACCCAGTCGCCGGACAAGAACGCCAACGACGGCGATGACCGCGACATGAAGCACTTGAGCCTGCATGCCGACTGGCAGATCAACGACGACCTGAACCTGAGCAACAAGCTGTACTACAACGGCTACAACGACGACCGCACCATTACCTTCACCGACTACCAGCCGGGCAATGCGCCACGTCAGCGCCGCCAGTGGGACGAGCAGCAGACCGGTATCCTCAGCAACCTCACCTGGCGTGCCAACGACCTGCTGACCCTCGACGGTGGCCTCAACTACGAGGAGCAGGACAACAGCTACCGCCGCCTGCGCTACAACTATGGCGTGCCGACCGACTTCGACGTCACCCCGGCGCGGGTGCAGAACGACGACAGCTATACCTTGCGCAATATCGGCGGCTACGTGCAGGCGATCATCCAGCCGACCGAGTCGCTGAAGATCATCCCCGCCATGCGGGTAGACAAGTTCTCCGGCAACACTGAACTGCAAGATGGCAGCAAGGCGTCGTTGCAGGACTACGGCTGGATTCGCCAGCCGAAGCTGAGCGTGGTCTACAGCCTGACCCCGGAAGTCGACCTGTACGCCAACTGGGGGCGTACCTTCCAGATTCTTACCGGCTCCAACGCTCCGGCCTACATGAGCGCCGGGCAGGCCTCGTTCGACCCCTCGATCAACACGGGGAAGGAGGTCGGGGTCAAGTTCCGGCCATTCGAAGGCGCCCAGGCCCGCATCGCGGTGTGGCAGCAGGACGCCACCGATGAAGTGGCCAACATGCCCAGCACGGGCACCACGGTGGGCCTGGGTGAAACCCGTCGACGCGGCGTGGACATGCAGCTCACGGCGCAGTTGAACGAGCAGTGGACGGTCTGGGGCTCCCACGCGATCCAGGAAGCCAAGGTGCAGAAGGCCTTCACCGCCTCCGGCCAATCGCTGTCGGGCAAGGAAGTGTTTTCCACGCCGCGCTATATCAGCAACATCGGCGTCGACTACCGCTACAACGACGATTGGAAGTTCGGTGTACAAGGGCGTGCGCAAGGCAGCTACTACATCGATGAGCTGAACGAGCAAGGCAAGTACGACGGTTTCGTGGTGGTCGATGCCAGTGCCAGCTACCGCTTGAGCAGCTCCACCACGGTGGACTTGCAAGTGAAGAACCTGCTGGACCGTGAGTATGAATACGTGTGGTACGACAATTTCTTCTGGGGCGGTGACGACCAGCCGATGTTCTCGCCGGCGCCTGGGCGCTCGGCCTATGTGTCATTGAACATGAAGCTGTAGGTAAGCTGCAGGGTTAGTGATGAGGGTGTGGCCTTGAAGCACTGCGTGGCCGCCTCCATCTTCCAGGCACCGTCGAATAACGAGACACGCCCCGATGACCCTGCATATCAATACGCCCCTGATCGAATCGCCTGCCTTGAGCGCCGCAGCTCACTGCACCGTCCACCTCAAGCTCGATGCCCTGCAACCCTGCGGCTCGTTCAAGCTGCGCGGTGTCGGCCATGCCTGCGAGGTGCACCGTGCCAAGGGCGCCCAGCGGTTTGTATCGTCCTCGGGCGGCAATGCAGGGCTGGCAGTGGCCTATGCCGGGCGCAAGTTGGGCGTGCCGGTCGTGGTGGTGGTGCCGCAGACCACCACTGCACGGGCCAAGGAGTTGCTGGAGATGGACGGCGCGCAGGTGATCGTGCATGGCGGCTCCTGGCAGGAAGCCAACGAGTTGGCGCAGACGCTGGTCGGCCCTGACGATGCCTTTATTCACCCGTTCAACGACCCGCTGCTCTGGACCGGGCACGCGACGATGATCGACGAGGTGGCCAGCACCGGCTACAAGCCCGATGCCGTGGTGTTGTCGGTGGGCGGAGGCGGGCTGCTGAGCGGGGTGGTCGAGGGCTTGCAGCGCAATGGCTGGCAGGATGTACCGGTGATCGCCGTGGAAACCCAGGGGGCGGCGTCGTTCCATGCCGCCATCGTGGCGGGCAAGCCGGTGGCCCTGGAGGCGATTACCTCGGTTGCCACTTCCCTTGGCGCAAAGCAGGTGTGCGATCAGGCCTTCGCGTATGCGCAGACGCATCCTATCGAAAGCCTGGTGGTCAGTGACCAGCAAGCGCTCCAGGCCTGCGAGCGTTTCCTGCACGATCAGCGCATCCTGGTCGAGCCGGCCTGCGGCGCGGCGCTGGCCGTGGCCTACCAGGGCGAGGCGCTGTCACGCTATAAAGATGTGCTGATGGTCGTGTGCGGCGGGGCGACGGCCTCCCATGAGCAGATCAAGGCATGGTTGGCGCAGCCGTGAGCGCCAGGTCTCAGTAGACCTGCGGCACCATGATTTCCCGGGGCGTCGGGCTGCGCGTGTAGTCTTCCTGGCGCACGCGCTGGGGCAGCTCGACCCTCGGCACCTCCACCTCCTCGTAGGGCATCTGGGCGAGCAGGTGGTGGATGCAGTTGAGGCGGGCCTTCTTCTTGTCGTCGGCTTGCACCACCCACCAGGGCGCCTCGGCGATGTGGGTGCGTTCGAGCATGATCTCCTTGGCCTTGGTGTAGGCCTCCCAGCGCCGACGCGACTCCAGGTCCATGGGGCTGAGCTTCCACTGCTTCAGCGGGTCGTGCAGGCGGCTGAGAAAGCGCAGGTGCTGTTCCTGGTCGGAAATGGAGAACCAGTACTTGATCAGCTGGATGCCGGAGCGCGCCAGCATGCGTTCGAATTCCGGCACGGTGCGGAAGAATTCCTCGTACTGGTCGTCGTTGCAGAACCCCATGACCTTCTCCACGCCGGCGCGGTTGTACCAGCTGCGGTCGAACAGCACAATCTCGCCGGCCGCGGGCAGGTGCGAGACATAACGCTGGAAATACCACTGGGTGCGTTCACGGTCGTTGGGCGCGGGCAGGGCGGCCACGCGGCAAACCCTGGGGTTCAGGCGCTGGGTGATGCGCTTGATCACGCCACCCTTGCCGGCGGCATCGCGGCCTTCGAACAGGATCACCACCTTGTGGCCGGTCTTGACCACCCAGCTCTGCAATTTCACCAACTCGCCTTGCAGGCGGAACAGTTCACGAAAGTAGGTGCGCCGCGCAGCTTTGTCGCTGCAGTCCTCGACATGTTCGTCGAACAGGGCGTCCAGGGCGTGGTTATCCTCGGCAAGCTCCAGCTCCAGCTCTTCATCACTGTGGTCGAGCAGCTCGCGGTGGATTCGGTGTATCAGGTTGTGTTCGGTCGACGACATCGGCGCGGCTCGCTGTAGGACTATGGCTAATTGATAGCTTTTTTTCATTACCAGCAAGTGACATGATCATTGCCGGAACCCTGTCCTAGAGGGGCAGAGCAGGCAAAATGCCTGCTCGCCATGTAACGTTCATAAAGTTGTAATGAAGCTGCTGCAAAGTGTCTCGGCCAACACACGGAGCGCTTTTCCATGATACGCCTGATGAAATCTGCCGCACTCGCCGTTACGGTTTCTCTTTGCGCCACCTCTGCCTTCGCAGAGAACGTCCGCCTGACCGGTTCCGGTGCCAGCTTCCCAGCACCGATCTACCTCACCTGGTTCAAGGACTTCAGCAAGAACACCGCCGGTGTGACCGTTGACTACCAATCTAAAGGTAGCGGCGCGGGTGTCCAGGACTTCCTGAACAAGACCGTCGACTTCGCCGCAAGCGACTCGGCGATGAAACCAGAAGAAATTGCCAAGGTCGGCGAAGGCGTGCAGCTGCTGCCGATGACCGCTGGCGAAATCGTCCTGGCCTACAACCTGCCGGGCAACCCGAAAGGCCTGAAGCTGTCCCGTGAAGTCTACTCGGACATCTTCCTGGGCAAGATCACCCAGTGGAACGACCCGAAGATCGTTGCTTCCAACCCTGATCTGAAGCTGCCGGCTACCCCGATCACCGTCGTTGTACGTGCCGACTCCAGCGGTACCACCGCTGTCTTCACCAAGCACCTGTCGGCCATCAACGCCGACTTCAAGAAAGAGCTGGGCGAAGGCAACACCGTCAACTGGCCTGCCAGCGACAAGTTCATCAAGTCGCCGAAGAACGATGGCATCACCGCCACCGTCCGTCAGACCCCGGGTTCGATCGGCTACATCGAATACGGCTTCGCCAAGCTGGCCAAGGTCGACTTCGCCGTACTGCAGAACAAGGCCGGCCAATACGTCGTACCTAACGCCGAAAGCGGTGCAGAAGCCCTGGCTGCGGTGAAGATGCCAGCCGACCTGGTGGCCTGGCTGCCTGATCCGGAAGGCGCCAAGTCCTACCCGATCACCACCTACACCTGGATGATCTTCCGCAAGGACAACGGCAACCCAGCCAAGGCCAAGGCCATGCGCGACATGATCGAGTACAGCCTGACCGAAGGTCAGAAGATTGCCGACTCGATGGGCTACATCCCGCTGCCGCCGTCGGTTGTTGCCGAAGTGCGTAAAGCAGCTCAAAACATCCAGTAATACCTTTAGGCGCTCCCGGTGGTGATCTGCAGTCACCCCGGGGGTGTTTTTCCTTTGTTCCGGAATTAGCCAATGAACACTCCTTTTGCCATACCGGATAATCCAGACTCCGCTTGCCAGCCGCCGTCCAGGAAGGATTTCCTGGTTGATCGCACGTTCCGTGCGCTTGCGCGTATCGGCGTGGTATTGGTGCTGGCGCTGGTCTTCGCGCTGATCTACGAAGTAGGGCACAAGGCACTCCCTGGCATGGAAAAGCACGGCTTCGACGTGCTGTTCGGTAGTGTGTGGGACGTCAACCAGGGCAAGTACGGTATCTTGCCTGCCATCTGGGGCACGCTGTACAGCGCCCTGATCGCCTTGTTGATCGCAGGTTTCTTCGGCGTCAGCATGGCCATTTTCCTGACCCAGGATTTCCTCCCGGCAAAACTTGCCGCCGTATTCCGTACCATCGTCGAGTTGCTCGCCGCCATCCCTAGCGTGGTGTACGGCCTGTGGGGCATCTATGTGGTGATCCCGGCGATTCGACCGCTGACCACCTGGCTCAACACTGAGCTGGGCTGGATTCCTTTCTTCGGCACCTCCCTGGCCGGGCCTGGCCTGCTGCCGGCGGCGCTGGTACTGGCGATCATGATTCTGCCGACCATCGCTGCCGTGTCCCAGGACGCCCTCACCAGCGTACCGATGAAGACCAAGCAGGCCGCCTACGGCATGGGCACCACCCACTGGGAAGCCATCCTGCGGGTAATGGTGCCCTCGGCCGCCACTGGCATCTTCGGCTCCCTGGTACTGGGCCTGGGCCGTGCACTGGGTGAAACCATGGCACTGGCCATGCTGGTGGGCAACGCCAACACCATCACCGTTTCGTTGTTCGCCCCGGCCAACACCCTGGCAGCCTTGCTCGCGCTGAACTTCCCGGAAGCCGGGCCAAGCGAGATCGAGGTGCTGATGTATGCCGCACTGGTGCTGATGTTCATCACCCTGCTGGTGAACGTGCTCGGCTCGATGATCATGCTCTACGCCCAACGGGGTCACAAATAATGAGCGAACTCACTACCCCGGCGACCGTTGTGCCCAACCTCACTGCTCCGGCAGAGGAAATGCCCAGCCTGCAGCGCCGCTTCGAAGGCCGTTCGCTGCGTAGCCTGCTGTTGACCAGCATGGTCTGGTGCGTGGCCTTGCTGGCCAGCGTGCCGCTGATTTCCGTGCTGTACATGCTGATCACCCGCGGCGGCGCGCGCCTGAGCCTGGAAGTGTTCACCGAGCTGCCGCCCACTGGCTTCGAGATGGGCGGGGGCTTCGGCAACGCCATGGTCGGTACCTTCGTGATGGTCGGTATCGCGGCGGCCATCGCCGTGCCGGTCGGTATCCTGGCGGCAATCTTCCTCTCCGAACTCGGCCCGGACAGCAAGCTGGCCAACGCCGCGCGCTTTGCCGCCAAGATGCTCACCGGCCTGCCGTCGATCCTGGCGGGTGTATTCGCCTACGCCCTGGTGGTCATGACCACCGGTACCTACTCGGCGCCGGCAGGCGGCGTGGCACTGGCCGTGCTGATGCTGCCGATCGTGGTGCTGACCGCCGAAGAGGCGATGAAGATGGTGCCCAAGGTCATGAAGGACGCGGCCTACGGCATGGGCTGCACCCGCGCCCAGGTGGTCTGGAAGATCATCCTGCCCACCGGCCTGCCGGCCATCCTGACTGGTGTGATGCTGGCCGTGGCTCGTGCTGCAGGCGAAACCGCGCCGCTGCTGTTCACCGCGCTGTTCAGCAACTACTGGATCTACCACGACAACAGCCTTGAGGTGATGAACCCCACGGCATCGCTCGCGGTATTGATCTACAACTTCTCCGGCATGCCTTTTGACAACCAGATCGAGCTCGCATGGGCGGCCTCGCTGGTACTGGTGATGATCGTGCTGGTCGTAAACATTTTGAGCCGTATTTTCGGCAAGCCCAAGTATTGAGAAGGGAGCATACGAACTTGAACGTATCCACTGCGCAACGAACCGCTCCCGAGGCTAGCGAAGTGCCAGTCGTCATGGACTGCAAGCTGGACAAGATCTTCTACGGCAACTTCATGGCTGTTCGCGACAGCCATGTGCCGATCCGCAAGAACGAGATCACCGGCTTCATCGGCCCGTCCGGCTGCGGCAAGAGTACCGTGCTGCGTAGCCTGAACCGCATGAACGACCTGGTGAAGGGCTTCCGCTTCGAAGGCCATGTGCATTTCCTCGGCCAGGATGTCTACGGCAAGGGCGTCGACCCAGTCGTTGTCCGCCGCTACATCGGCATGGTGTTCCAGCAGCCGAACCCGTTCTCGATGAGCATCTTCGACAACGTCGCGTTCGGCCTGCGCCTGAACCGCTACAAAGGCGACCTGGGCGACCGCGTCAAGCACGCCCTGCAAGGCGCGGCACTGTGGGATGAAGTGAAGGACAAGCTCAAGGTCAGCGGCCTGTCGCTGTCCGGCGGCCAACAGCAGCGTCTGTGCATCGCCCGCGCCATCGCCACCGAGCCTGAAGTGCTGCTGCTCGACGAGCCTTGCTCGGCGCTGGACCCCATCGCTACCCGTCGGGTGGAAGAGCTGATGGTCGAACTGAAGAAGGACTACACCATCGCCCTGGTGACTCACAACATGCAGCAGGCGATTCGTGTGGCCGACACCACGGCGTTCTTCTCGGTCGATATCTCCCAGGGTTCGCGTACCGGCTACCTGGTCGAAATGGGCCCGACCGCGCAGATCTTCCAGAACCCACGTGAGCAACTGACCTCCGACTACATCAGCGGTAAGTTCAGCTGAACCCACCCTGCACAAGGTGGCCGGATGCTTCAGCCAGGATGGCTGAAACGTCCGGCCACATTACTTTTTGACAAAGTGTTTCTCGGGATTACCAATGCGCGTGACACGTCGTCTCGATATTCCAGCTGTAGAGCGCGCACTGCGCGAAGTTCAAAGCCGTTTTGCCGAACTTAGCCAGCAGTTCACCGAGCCACGCGACCCGTTCACCGATGAGGTGTTGCTGAATGTGGTTGAAGGTTACGCGCTGATTGACGAATATGTCGCGCGTGGCGTCGACCTGTTCAATTTGCAGCAGTTGGACAAGATGCTGGAAATCAACGCCACGGTACTGTGCGGCACCGACCCGGCACGCCGTCGGGAGTTCGCCCAGCACCTGGAAGCGACCGAGGCACACTTTTTCAATAACGTGGAAGGTGGCATCAAGGATCTCTACAACTGGTACTGCTCGTACGGCAGCGATTCGATCTGGAAGCGCGCGGCGGGTGTGTACGTACGGATCCTCAGCAAACCGCAACTGTTCATCGAAGGCAACAACCGCACCGGGTCGCTCATCGTCAGCTACCTGCTGATGCGCGCAGGGCTGCCACCGTTCGTGCTGACGCTGGATAACGCCGAGGGTTACTTCAACCCGTCCTCGGTCATCCGCAACTCGGCCAAGCACGGTGTGAAGGCGTTGTACGAATTACCCAAGATCAAGAAAAAGTACGCGGCCTTCCTGGAAGCGAAGGCGCCTGAAACCGACAAATTCTTCCTGGGCGACACGCTCGCACCGGTCAGCCAGGGGAGCCACTGATGGAAAGGTTCGCAATGTTGAAGCAAGGAAGGGCCAGCGGGCGACGCGCCTGGCAAGCCATCGAGCACAAGTTCAAGCGCCCACGCCTGCGTATTTCGTTCGATGTCGACGATACGCTCGCTTGCTTGCCTCACCATGCCGAAGCCGAAGACAGCAAGCTGCCGGACTGCGTCCATCGCTGGCTGGGTGAGCCGCTGCGCCAGGGCACGCGCTCGTTGATGCGCGACCTGCGCCGCCAGGGCTGCAGCATCTGGATCTACACCTCATCCGGGCGTACCCCGGCCTACATTCGCCGCTGGCTGATGCTCTACGGCATTCATGTCGACGGCGTGGTCAACAGTGTTCGTCACCAGAAGGTGGTGGATGTACGTGGGCTTGCCAACACGCCATCGAAGTACCCGCCGGCATTCGATATCGACCTGCACGTGGACGATTCCGAAGGCGTCGGGATCGAGGGCGACGACCATGGCTTCCGTGTTGTGGTGGTAGACCCGCAAGACGAAAGCTGGGTACATAAGGTCATGGAGGCCGCAACCAACGCCCAGGCCCAGCTGGCGTGGCAGCAATCGTTCAAGCACCCGGCACCGGTATGCCCGCGTGCTGCGCAGGCACTGACCTCCTGATCGTTCGCCCTCGCCATGAACGGCGAGGGCGATTTTACGACAGTGCCGCATCGCCTCCAGCCCATGATTGCGCTCGCTGATGGCGAACTCATGATATGACACGTCGATCTCAAGAGAGCGCCTGAAGGGCGCCGCCGATTATCGTTTCCCCATCAGTTCGGGATAACGACAATCATGCAGCCCTCGACCGACATCATCGATAGCCACGTTCATTTCTACACGACCGACGACCTGCAACGCGTCGCCGGGAGCCTGCCTTATGCACTGCCTGAGCCGCACCCGCTCAGTGCCTATCTGGACCGGCTGATCGATGCCGGGCTTACGCCGAACCTTCTCAACAACGTTCACCTGAGCATCCTGCCGGACTCGGAGAATGTCTTCGCCTCGTTCGTCGAACTGCAAAGCCTCCAGGCCCGCAACCCGGCGCGCTACGGCGCAGTTCGTCTGGTCGGCACGATCAAGGCCGACCCCGACTACGCAACCCATGAACGCCTAGCCCACCCGCAGGTGATCGGCGCCCGTATCGTGCTGCACGACGCCGCGCCGCACACCGTTGGGCAAGGGCGCTTCAGCGATGCCCACTGGCAGGCGTTCTACGCACGCCTGCGTCCTCATCAGCACCTGCACGTGTATGCCAAGGAGGCTGAAACCAACCTGCGGGTGCTGCGCCAGATCCCGGCTGCCATCAAGGTGGTCATCGACCACCTGGGCAGTTGCCACGGCGAGCGCGGCGTGAACGAGCCGGCCTATGTCGAATTGCTGACACTGGCCCGCCAGCGCGGCAATGTCTGGTTCAAAGGCCCCGGCTATCGCACCAGCACCGATCCCGAAACCTGCGCCAGGTTCGCCGCGCAGATCGTGCGCCAGGTCGGCGCCGAGCGCCTGCTGCTCGAGGCTAGCGACGCTCCCCACGTCGGCAGCGCCGCCGATGGCACCCCTTACCACAACCTGTTCGACCCGCGTGAAGCCCTGCGCTTCACCGACCAGGTCGCCCGGCACGTCAGTGCCGCCACCCAGATTCCTGCTTGCCAGCTGCTCCGTGGAGCCTCCGGCCTGCTGGCGGTTTGACCCCTAACCACGCTCCAACCTAGAGAACGCACCATGACGGACATCATTACAAAAGCAATCGAGTTCGCCGTTGAATTCGCCGACCAGACCCTGAACCTCAACGCCACGGTATTCGAGCCGGCGCAGCGCGATGCGGCCGCTGCCAAGTTGCCGCCGGTGGTCTTCAACTCCGGTTTCACCGGTGGTGTGAGCATGTACGGCCAGCTGTTCGGTCGCGCCCTGGCCGCTCGCGGCTATCGCGTCATGACCTACGACGTGGCCGGTTTCTTCTCCAACAAGCTGTTGCGCAACACCCACCGCGACGGTGACAAGCTGGTCACCAACGTCAGCCTGCAAGACCAGCAGGACGAAGTGCTGGGCGCCGTGAAATGGGCCCGCGAACACTTCGGCGAAATGCCTGCTGTCGCCTCCTGGGCCATGGGCTCGGTGGCGAGCCTGGGCGCCATCGCCAAGTTGGCCGCCGCCGGTGGCGAGCAGGTGCGCTTCTGGGTGCCGATGAGCTACACCCGCATCCGCAACCTGCAAGGCCTGCGTGCCGATGTAGCGGGCGCCGATGCGGCCATCCGCGCCTTGGCCGGCGATGCGCCGATCCCACCGTTCGACACCGGCACCGAGGCCACCCGCCTGGGCTACTACCCGCTCGACCCGGCCACCCAGGCCTACGTCGACGAACAGCTGGGTGCCTACACCGAAGCCGGTGGCGCCGACCGCTGGCCGGGCTGCACCCACGTCACGGCCAAGTCGTACACCTCCTACGTGGCCTTCGACCCGGAGCAGGCCATTGAAGGCGCCAGCGGTTTCCCGCCCGCGCTGATCATCCATGGCGCCGACAACACCCTGCACATGCCGGCCGAGTCCGAGCGCCTGCACCGCCTGTACCCCGGTGACGCCGGCCCCGCCGCGTTGATCCTCGCGAACATGCAGCATGGCCAGCAGAACCAGGTGGAAAGCCCGGTGTTCCAGCGCATGATCCAGAGCATCGACGAAGCGATCCGCGCCCGCGCCTGACTGGCCGTCGAAATGGCCAGGTCCTAAGATGGGGCATGTCGAGCCGCCTTTTCGCGGCTCGCACCCCTCGAACAAGGACCTGCACTGAATGACCAGCCCCGGTGAATCCATGGCGGTAATGCGCATCGGGCTGTTGATCCTGCCCCAGTTCTCGATGATGGCCCTGGCCGGCGCCAGCGAACCGCTGCGCGCCGCCAACCGGCTGTCAGGCAAGACTCTCTACGAATGGAGCCTGCTGTCGGAAAACGGCGGCATGGTCAGCTCCAGCAGCGGCTTCGAGATCCAGACCCTGCCCATCGACCAAGCACCGGACATCGACCGGGTGTTCGTGCTGGCGAGCCTGGACATCGAACACCAGAAGCCGCCGAAGATGCTGCGTTTCCTGCAACGCGCCGCTGCCCAGGGGCGCATCGTCGGCGCCCTCAGCACCGGCACCTTCATCCTGGCCCGCGCCGGGCTGCTCGAAGGCCGACGCTGCACCTTGCACTGGGAGTCGATCAACCAGTTTTCCGAAGAGTTCCCCGGCATCGAGGTGACCCGCGAGCTGTACGTGAACCACGACAAGCGCTGGACCTGCGCCGGCGGCACTGCGGCCATCGACCTGATGCTCGCCCAGGTGGCGCTGGACTTCGGCAACCCGCTGGCGACCAGCGTCGCCGAGCAGTTCCTGCATGCGCGGATCAGGGCGCCGGAAGAACACCAGCGCATGTCGATCCAGTGGCGCTTCGGGATTCACGACAAGCGCCTGACGGCTGCCATCGCGGCCATGGAAGACAACCTCGAGAAGGTCATCGGCATCGAGGCAATCGCCGAGCGCTGCAACCTTTCCCAACGCCAGCTGGAGCGCCTCTGGCACCAGCATTTCGGCATGACCGCGCAGCGCTTCTACCTGGAGCTGCGCCTTGGCGAGGCACGCCGACTGCTGCGTGAAAGCAGCCAGCCGATCGCCTCCATTGCCTACAGCTGCGGCTTCGTCTCGGCGTCGCACCTCGGCAGTGCCTACCGACGCGTGTGGGGCTGCACGCCTGGCGAGGAGCGGCGGAAATTTGATGAAGAACACTCCTGACGCCAGGCCCCAGCCCACGGCCAAGCCAATAGCAAGCTAATGACCTGACGACGTGGTCTGCCCAGGCTCTGCGCCATGCATTTGCTTGGGCTTTGCCGAAGCTGTCCGTCGGTCACTTGGGCGTATCGAATGTCGATGTTTTGATAGAGATCGTCGAACCTTAAGCGCAGCCGCAGTCTTGCGGCGCGGTATCGTTCTTTCCAAGCCCGGCATCCACTCCCAGATGCAGAACCGGGTACCGAATAAAAATCACGTGGAGAAGGCACACGCACAATGGAAACCTTGAGTTTCATCCTGGAAAACGGCGGCCTGATAGGCCAGCTGCTCGGCCAGCACCTGCTGATCGTGATGACCGCGGTGGGGCTGGCGATCTTGACCGGGGTGCCGGTCGGCATCGCGATCTCCCAGCATCCACGCACGGGCCGAGTGGTTCTGGCTTTTGCCGCCGTGTTGATGACCATCCCCTCGGCCGCACTGTTCGGCCTTATGATCCCGGTGCTCTCGCTGATCGGCCATGGCATCGGCGTGGTGCCTGCGGTGATCGCGCTGTTCCTCTATTCCCAACTGCCCATCATCCGCAACACCACCACGGCCATCTCCAACGTCGACCCCGCCTTGCGCGAGGCAGCACGGGGCATGGGCATGTCCACCTGGCAGCGCCTGTTCAAGGTCGAGCTACCCCTGGCAGTGCCATTGATCATGGCCGGGGTGCGGGTAGCGACGGTGATCAATATCGGCATTGCCGCCATTGCCGCCTATATCGGCGCCGGCGGCCTGGGCAGCCTGATCATCCGCGGCATCGCCCAGTCCGACACCCGCCAGCTGTTGGCCGGTGCCATCGTCATCAGCATCATCGCCATCGCCGCCGACTACGCCCTGTACGCCTTGCAGCGCCTGCTGACGCCCAAAGGCCTGAACAAGTCGACCCTTGGCCCATTGAAGGAAGTCACGCCGTGATCCAGATCGAGCATTTGAACAAGCAATTCGGCGCCATCACCGCCGTGGAAGATGTTTCCTTCAAGGTCGAGGAAGGGCAGATCTGTGTACTGCTGGGGCCATCGGGCTGCGGCAAGACCACCACCCTGAAGATGATCAACCGGCTGATCGCGCCGACCTCCGGCAGCATCCGCATCGGCGGCAAGGACACCGCCGAGATGGACACCGTGACCCTGCGTCGCTCCATTGGCTACGTGATCCAGCAGGTCGGCCTGTTCCCCAACATGACCGTGGAAGAGAACATCTGCGTGGTGCCCGACCTGCTGGGTTGGGACAAGGCCAAGAGCCGTCGCCGCGCCGCCGAACTGCTGGAAGTGGTGGCGCTGGAACCCTCGCATTTTCTCAAGCGCTACCCGTGCGAGCTGTCCGGCGGCCAGCAGCAGCGTGTGGGCGTGGCCCGGGCGCTGGCTGCCGACCCGCCGGTGATGCTGATGGACGAGCCGTTCGGCGCCATCGACCCGATCAACCGCGACGTGATCCAGGACGAGTTCATGCGCATCCAGCGCCAGGTCGGCAAGACCGTGCTGTTCGTCAGCCACGATATCGACGAGGCGGTGAAGATGGCCGACTGCGTGGCGCTGTTCCATGCCGGGCGCATCGAGCAGTTCGGCAGCCCCGACGACCTGCTGGCGCGCCCCAAGAGCGAGTTCGTCGCCAACTTCATGGGCGGTGACCGCATCATGAAGCGCCTGCGCCTGCTGCGGGTCGCCGATATCGCCAGCAAGACCCCGCCACGCGAGCACATGCAGGTGGTGGGCGGGCACAGCGGTGTCGCCAGCGGCTCGCCGCTGGTCGTGGCGCCCGCCGACGACCTGCGCCACGTGCTCTCGCAGTTGCTCGGCCAGGGCAAGGACTGGGCGGTGTGCAACGACGCCGAAGGGCGCTTCCTGGGCTACGTGCACCAGGCCGATATCCTGGCGCGGCTGGTGGAAAACACCACACCAGTGGGGCACTGACCATGGGCGAACTGTTCGGTAGTTTCTGGGAAGGGCTGCAATTCTACTGGGGCGATATCAGCTACCTGTCGGTGCAGCACCTGCGCATCGTTGCCATCAGCGGCCTGCTGGCACTGCTTGTCGCGCTGCCGCTGGGCGTGTGGATGAGCCGCCCGGCCAACCAGCGCTATGCGATGGTGGTGATGCAGGGACTGAACATCGGCCAGGCGATTCCGAAGCTGGCGCTGCTGGCATTGGCCATGAGCCTGCTGGGCGTGGGCGGTGGGGCGGCGATCTTCGGCCTCTGGGTGGCCACCTTGCTGCCGGTGTGCGTGAACACCTACGAAGGCCTGCGCGCGGTGCCGCCACACCTGCTGGAGGCAGCTCAGGCCATGGGCATGACGCCCCGGGAAACGCTGTGGAAGGTGGAGTTGCCCAATGCGATGAACGTGATTTTCGCGGGCATTCGCACGGCCTTGGCGATCAACGTCGGCACCGCGCCGCTGGCCTTCCTGGTCGGCGGTGGCGGGTTGGGCGAGCTGATCTTCACCGGTATCGACCTGAACGACTTCGGGATGATGGTTGCAGGTGCTGCCGCCACCGCACTGCTGGCCATCGCTGTCGACCTGGGCTGCGGTGTGGTGCAGGGCCTGGTGGTCTCCCGTGGAGTGAAACTGGCGGCACGCTGAGGGATCGGCACGTTTCGTAAAACGCTCAACCGATAAAACCAACAATACGAGGTGCACCATGCTTCATCGAGTCTTCACCTGCCTGGCCCTGACCTTGGGGCTCGCCACTGCGGTGACCGGCCCGGCCACGGCCGCGGACAAGATCGTCGTCGGTGGCAAGAAATTCACCGAGCAGCAGCTGGTTTCGGAGATGACCGCGCAACTGCTGCGGGCCAACGGTTTCAGTGTGGACAAGCGCCCCGACCTGGGCTCCTCGGTGCTGCGCGCCGCCCAGGAAAACGGCCAGGTGGACGTGTACTGGGAGTACACCGGCACATCCTTGGTGATCTACAACAAGGTCACCGAGCGCCTGTCGCCCGAAGAAACCTACGCGCGCATCAAGACCCTCGATGCGCAGAAGGGCATCACCTGGCTGAACCCCTCGAAGGCCAACAACACCTACGCCCTGGCGATGCGCAAGGAGGAGGCCGGCAAGGAAGGCATCGCCTCGATCAGCGACCTGTCCAAACAGCTCAATGCGCACAAGCCCTACAAGTTCGCCTCCAATGCCGAGTTCTTCTCCCGCCCCGATGGCCTGCGCCCGTTGCAGGACATGTACGGCTTCGAGTTCGAGCGCAAGAACATCGTGCGCATGGACGGCGGCCTGACCTACCAGGCGCTCAAGGATGGCCAGGTCAACGTGGCCCTGGTGCTGTCCACCGACGGGCGCATCCCGGCCTTCGACTTCATCGTGCTGCAGGACGACAAGGCGTTCTTCCCCAGCTACGCGCTGACCCCGGTGGTGCGCACCCCGGTGCTGGAGGCCAACCCCAAGCTGGGCGAGCTTCTCAACACCCTGTCGTCGCAGCTGGATAACGACACCATCGCCAAGCTCAACTCCCGGGTCGACGTCGGCCGCGAGTCGATCGAAGGCGTGGCCAAGGACTTCCTGACCCAGCACAAGCTGATCTGACCCCGCGGCCCATGGCCGACTGACCCGGTCGGCCCACCCAACCCATCCATTGCCTTGCCGTGGCCATACCCTGGCCGCGCGGGCTCGGCTGCGCGTTGGGTCAGGCCCCAGGGCAAGCAAGACCCTCTGTCACACAACAACAAGAAGATCATCGGAGCGTTCAATGCTGAATATCCAATCCAACCGGGCTGGCGCCGTCGCCTGCCTGCCGCTGCTGGCACTCGCCTGCGGCGCCGTACAGGCCGGCCAGGCCGACTCGAAGGGCTTTATCGAAGACAGCAAGCTGTCGCTGCTGGTACGCAACTACTACTTCAACACCGACCGTGGCGAAGGGCGCAGCAACCAGAAGGACTGGTCCCAGGCGTTCATCGCCAACTACCAGTCCGGCTTCACCCAGGGCCTGGTCGGCTTCGGTGTCGATGCGTTCGGCTACTGGGGCCTGAAGCTCGATGCCGGCAGTGGCCGTACCGGCACCGGCAACCTGCCGGTGGGCGATGATGGTGACCCCGACGACAGCTATGGCCGAGCGGGCGGGGCAGTGAAGATGCGGGTGTCCAATACCGTGCTCAAGTACGGCACGATGACACCCTCGGCACCGGTGTTCGCCCAGAGCGTCAGCCGCCTGATGCCGCAGACCGCCACCGGCTTCAACCTGCTGAGCAGCGACATCGACAACCTGTCGATCGACGCCGGGCACTTCACCTCCGGCACCGACCAGGTCAACACCAACCGCGATGGTGAACTGTGGGCCAACTACGCCCATGTCACCACGCCGACGGTGGATTACGCAGGGGGCAAGTACACATTCAACGAGCGGCTCAGCCTGTCGCTGTACGCCAGCCGTTTCGAGGACATCTGGAACCAGTACTACGGCAACGTGAACTGGGCCTTGCCGATCGACAAGGACCAGGCGCTGACCTTCGACCTGAACATCTACCGCACCCTGGACAGCGGCCAGGCCAAGGCCGGGGACATCGACACCACGGCGTCCGGGCTATCGGCGGCCTACCGCTTCAGCGCCCATACCCTGACCCTGGCGTTCCAGCAGGTGCATGGCGACCAGCCGTTCGACTATGTGGGCTTCGGCGACACCGGGCGCAGCGGCGGGTCGGTGTTCCTGCCCAACTCGGTGCAGTACTCGGACTTTAACGGGCCGGGGGAGAAGTCCTGGCAGCTGCGCTATGACCTGAACATGGCCGCCTATGGCGTGCCGGGCTTGAGCTTCATGGTCCGCCACCTGCGCGGCTACGACATCGACGGCACCCAGGTCACGACCGGGGCCTACGCCAACAAGTACGGCCGCGACGACAAGGAGTTCGAAACCAACGCCGAGGCGCGCTACGTGGTGCAGAGCGGGCCGGCGAAGAACCTGTCGGTGCGCCTGCGCACGGCCTGGCACCGGGGGGACTTGAGCACGGGCGGTACGCAGAACCAGTTCCGCGTGATTACCGATTACCCGATCAATATCTTCTGATGTGATGTAAGGGGGGGCGTCGACAGCTATCGAACGGTTTTTGATGGCTGTCGACGTTTTCTGGCTCAGCACTTGCGCAAAAGCCATACGCTTAACATGAGTGGAATTACTGTTCAGTACAAATAAAATGAGTTTGTCTCATTAGCTCAGGTTCTTGACAATCCTCCCATCGAATTTCCCCTACAGACGGCATGCCGCTGGATCTGGGTTGCGCAGGGGAAAGAAAATCAGGGATCAGGTGTCACCGCCAATGAGCAACGACTTCGCATTTACCATCAAGCGTACGCACTTCGACGAGCACTATCGCCCCTCGGACAACACGCGTATCACCACCAACTTCGCCAACCTGGCCCGGGGCACCAGCCGCCAGGAGAACCTGCGCAATACCTTGAAGATGATCGACAATCGCTTCAATGCCTTGGCGCATTGGGACAACCCCAAGGGCGACCGCTATACGCTCGAGTTGGAAATCATTTCCGTGGCGTTGCAGGTCGATGCCGAGCACAGTGCCCAAGCGCTGCCCTTGATCGAAATCTTGAAAACCACGGTGGTCGATCGAGAAACCCACGAGCGTGTCGACGGCATCGTCGGCAATAACTTCTCTTCCTATGTGCGCGATTACGACTTCAGTGTGCTGCTGCTTGGGCACAACAAAGGGCAACGCGAATTCAGCACGCCTGAAGGCTTCGGCGAGTTGCACGGAAAGTTGTTCAAGAGCTTCGTCAATTCGAGTGCCTATAAAGAACACTTTGCCAAGCCGCCGGTGATCTGCCTGAGCGTTTCGAGCAGCAAGACCTACCACCGCACCGAAAACCAGCACCCGGTGCTGGGTGTCGAGTACCAGCAGGATGAATACTCGCTGACCGACGACTACTTCCAGAAGATGGGGCTGAAGGTTCGCTACTTCATGCCGCCCAACAGTGCTGCGCCCTTGGCGTTCTATTTCGCCGGCGACCTGCTGGGTGACTACACCAACCTCGAGCTGATTAGCACCGTCAGCACGATGGATACCTTCCAGAAGATCTACCGGCCGGAAATCTATAACGCCAACTCGGCAGCCGGAAAATGCTACCAGCCCAGCTTGCAGCACCAGGACTACTCGCTGACGCGCATCGTCTACGACCGCGCAGAACGCAGCCGCCTGGCCATCGAGCAGGGGCAGTTCGCCGAAGCGTTCTTCATCAAGCCCTACCAGGCTGTTCTCGAACAATGGTCCGCGCGCTGCGGGCTCTAAAGCATTGGAAGTACAAGGTCACTCATGATGAAAAAACTATTGCCTACCTCAACCGCTGGCAGCCTGCCCAAACCCTCCTGGCTGGCACAGCCCGAGACGCTGTGGTCACCCTGGAAACTGCAAGACGAGGCGTTGCTCGAGGGCAAGCAGGATGCGTTGCGTTTGTCGCTGCACGAACAGCAGCAGGCGGGTATCGACATCGTCAGCGACGGCGAACAAACCCGCCAGCACTTCGTCACCACGTTCATCGAGCACCTCGACGGCGTTGATTTCGAGAAGCGCGAGACCGTGAGAATTCGCGACCGCTACGATGCCAGCGTACCGACCGTGGTAGGCGCCGTTGCGCGGCGCAAGCCGGTGTTCGTCGAAGATGCCAGGTTCCTGCGCCAGCAAACTTCGCAGCCGATCAAGTGGGCATTGCCTGGGCCCATGACCATGATCGACACGCTCTACGACGCTCACTACAAAAGCCGTGAAAAACTGGCCTGGGAATTTGCCAAGATCCTCAACCAGGAAGCCCGGGAACTGGAAGCGGCGGGCGTTGATGTCATTCAGTTCGATGAGCCGGCCTTCAATGTCTTCTTCGATGAAGTGAACGACTGGGGCGTTGCCACCCTGGAAAGGGCCATCGAAGGGCTCAAGTGCGAAACGGCCGTGCATATCTGCTATGGCTACGGCATCAAGGCCAATACCGATTGGAAGAAGACCCTGGGTTCGGAGTGGCGCCAGTACGAAGAAGCCTTCCCCAAGTTGCAGAAGTCCAGCATCGATATCGTTTCGCTGGAGTGCCACAACTCCCATGTGCCCATGGACCTGATCGAGCTGATCCGTGGCAAGAAAGTGATGGTCGGCGCCATCGACGTGGCGAACCATGCCATCGAAACCCCCGAGGAAGTGGCCAACACCCTGCGCAAGGCACTTCAGTTCGTCGACGCCGACAAACTCTACCCGTGCACCAACTGCGGCATGGCGCCGTTGCCTCGTGCGGTGGCCAGCGGCAAGTTGAGGGCGTTGAGTGCAGGCGCGCAAATCGTTCGTAGAGAGCTTTGATCGATGCCACTTCCCAGCACCGCCATCGAACCGCTGAGCTTTCGCGAGGCACTTGGGCACTATGCATCCGGTATCACGGTGATCACATCGCACCTCGATGGTGAACTGCTGGGCTTTACCTGCCAGTCGTTCTATAGCGTGTCGATGAGCCCACCCTTGGTGTCGTTCAGCGTCATGGCCAACTCGGCCAGCTACCCGAAGATTCGCCAGGCCGGACGGTTCGCGGTCAATATCCTCTCGGGCGAGCAGGTTGGCATTTCCAACCAGTTCGCCCAACGCGGCGCAGATAAATGGCAGGGCGTGCAGTGGCAGGACTCGCCCCTGGGCAACCCGGTGATTGCGGGCAGCCTGCACTGGCTGGATTGCGAGATCCACGCTGAATACGCTGCCGGTGATCACTTGATCGTGATTGGTGAAGTGAAGGCGCTGGACGTGCAAGAGGCTGCTGTGGCGCAGCCCTTGCTGTATTTCAAAGGCCAGTATCGCAACTTGAGCGTTTAGCGCTTCAGCCAAGCAACCCGGCGGCAATGTTGATGGTGAAGCCAAGAATCGCCGTGTTGAACACGAACCCCACCAGCGAATGGGCCAGCACCACCCGGCGCATGGCCCGCCCGCCAACCCCCACGTCCGATGTCTGCACAGCCACGCTGAGGGTGAAGGCGAAGTAGTGGAAGTCCCAATAGTCGGGGTTGCGCTCGCCATCGGCGAAGCGCAGCAGCGGCTCGTCACCGCTGCCGGTATAGAACAGGCGCGCGTAGTGCAGGCTGAAGATGCAGCCGATCAAAAGCCACGAGCCGGCCACGGTCAGGCCGGTGTAGAGGTAGTGCAAGGTCAGGGCACTGCCGTGCAGGCCACGGCTAGCGGCCAGTTGCAGGGTGACCGCGACGAGGCTGGCGATGGCGGCGAGCGATACCGTGAACAGCACCAGGCCGGCGTTTTCGTCTTCCACTTCGGCGACGTTGCGCACCTTGTCGGGCGTCGCTCGGTAGGTCAGCCAGAGGATCAGCGCCAGGTACAGCCATACCCCCAGGTTCCAGCCGGCCAGCAGGTGCTGCGTCCATTCGCTGGCGGGAATCAGCCAGCCGCCTGCCAGGCCTACCAGGGTGGCGAGGCTAAGGCGAGGGTGGGTGCGGGTCAGGCGGTGGAATGCCATGGGGGGCCAAGAGAGTGGCTAGGGTGCCATTGACTGTAGTTCAGCACCGACAGAGTTATGCGAATAACGCATTTCTACAGGGTCGGCCTCCTATGTTCGGACGCACGTTTCTGCCCCCAAGATAATGAGCGCCTAGCTTCGTGGGATTGAGTCACTACGCTTGATCATGGCAATCTCCTGCTTCAATCGTTGTTGAGATGCTGCGGAGAAAACAGGGTAGTCCGAAATTAGAATAGGAAAATAAATCTGAACTATTTGTTGATAACGAAAATTTTAACAGGATCAAAGATTGATGAGCTTCAATTTGCATGTCGGGCGAGATGAGGTTGTGTTAGCCGCTGAAAAAGTTGTGGCTTGTAGTATTGAGCTTGGTGAGGAGAAGGAGCGGTTTTTCATTCCGGTAGAATACTGGTCGAGGGAGAAGTATATTGAGGAGTGGAAGCGCTCCTTTAAACAAGGGTTTGAGGCGTGTCGGCATTCTGCACTTATAGTATCAATGCGAAATGCTGAGTATCTTAACTTTGTGGCTGTGTGGGTTCTATATTTTGAGGCGGATGTGGTTGTTGTTCAGAATCAGATAGTTTTTCTTGATGAGCTTGTAGAGGGGTTTGATTATAATAAAATAAATTCTTATATT
Source organism: Pseudomonas sp. NPDC089554 (assembly GCF_050280645.1). Lineage (NCBI taxonomy): Bacteria > Pseudomonadati > Pseudomonadota > Gammaproteobacteria > Pseudomonadales > Pseudomonadaceae > Pseudomonas > Pseudomonas sp. NPDC089554. Next base: position 14,780 of record NZ_JBNNVR010000011.1, on the reverse strand, counting down.
GGTGCTAGGGAAAGTTTTAACGAGGATGGTGAGAAGATATCGGAGTGGGTGGTGCCGTTGGTAGATGTGATTGATTGTTTTCAGCGCTTGAATTAGTCGGGGATTTAGTTTTTGGAGGGAAAAATAGGAAAAAAGGTGACAGTGGGCCTGTCCCGTGACAACGGACGCCAAGAAACAGCCGCTCTTTTCTGCCCATAACCCTTCAGGCTCAGCGATTGTCAGCGTGCCAAGGTATGCTATGCGCACCTCGCCCCCGCCAGAGTGAACCATGAACCGCCAGAAAAAGATCAAGCAACTGCTCAAGGCCCATGCCAAGAAAGCTAGCGCCAAGCTAGCGCCGCGCAGCAACAAGCCCAAGTACATCAGCAAGGCCGATCGGGAGAAGCTGGCCGCGCAGGCGGTGAGTGAAGTGAGCTCGGACCTCGAGTGAGGCTTGGCGAGTTGTTCAATGCATCTTGTCGAAAACCGATGGCATTGCACCCATGATCAGCAAATAGACTGAACCCCTCCACCCGCTTATCTACTAATGGTAGGTACTCAGCCAAAAGCTCAGGAGTCCTTACCATGTCCCAAGCCCCAATCTTGCTGTTGGGCGGCACCGGCGCCATAGGCCACCGCACGATCACCGCTCTGCGCGCCACCCACCCTGAAATTCCGCTGCTGCTCGCCAGTCGCGATATCGCCAAGGCCCACAAGGCCGCCGAGGAAGTCGGTAACGCACAAGGCGTAGTGATCGATACATCCGCCGATGACCTGGGTCTCGGCGACCAGCCTGTCAGCGCCGTCCTGGTGCTCTACATGGACCACACGCTCGCCAGCCTGCGCTTCAGTCAGTCCCGTGGCATACCGCACCTGAGCATTTCCTCCGGCGTGTTCGAAATCGCCCCGGAAATCGCGCTGTTCATGCACAAGCCCAATCGCTCTGCCATCGTGCTCGGCTATGAGTGGATGGTGGGCGCGACCACCGTGGCCACGCTGGAAATCGCCAAGGCGTATCGCAAGGTTCACGACATCCGCATCCACGCGCTGGTCGATGACCAGGACACCGGCGGCCCCACCGTGGCCACCGATTTCGAGCACCTCAATAAAATGCTGCCAGCCGCTCTTACGCGGCGAGATAGCGCCTTCATCTGGCGTGAAGGCGAGGATGCGAAGGTCAGTTTTCATGCGGTGGATGGCACCGAGATCAGCGCCAGCGGGTTCTCCTCCATCGACGTTACAGGCCTGGCCGCTGCGACAAACGCCGAAAATGTGCAATTCAACATGGCCATCGATGTGAGCTCGACGCGCCGCAGCGGCTTGCCGATGTCGACTGAAATACTGATCGAGGTCGAGGGTGAAGGTGCGAACGGCGAGCCCAAGGCGAGCCGTCATGCGCTGATTCATCCGGCGGGGGCCGCAGCGTTGACGGGGCTGAGTATTGCGATGCTGCTGGAGCGCTTGATTGGCCTGGATGGGCAGCCGGCACCTGCTGCCGGGCTCTATTTCCCTTACCAATTGCTGGATGCCGCGACGTATCTGCAACGTTTGGCGGAGGAGGGTGGTGAGCTACGCGAACTTGAACCTGTTCGTGCTGCTGGGGTGGAAGGGCGTTAGAGCAATGCCTGTCAGTTGAAGCAAATTGGGGCCGCAAAGCGACCCCAATGCTTGATCAAGCAGCTACCTGGGCAACCTCACACGCTCAAGCACAGGTACTTGATCTCCAGGTAATCCTCGATCCCGTACTTGGAGCCCTCACGCCCCAAGCCTGAGGCCTTCATACCGCCGAACGGCGCCACTTCGTTGGACACCAGGCCTGTGTTCACACCGACCATGCCGTAGTCCAAGGCTTCCGCCACACGGAATACCCGCCCCAGATCGCGCGCATAGAAGTACGACGCCAGGCCGAACTCGGTATCGTTGGCCATGGCGATCACTTCGGCTTCATCCTTGAAGCGGAACAGCGGCGCCAGCGGTCCGAAGGTTTCCTCCTTGGCCACGGCCGCGTTGTTCGGCACGTTGACCAGGATGGTCGGCTCGAAGAAGGTGCCTTCCAGCCCCTGGCCGCCAGCCAGCACGCGGGCACCTTTGCCAACCGCGTCGGCAATGTGCTCCTTGACCTTGGCCACGGCTTTCTCGTCGATCAGTGGGCCGGTGGTAACGCCCGCTTCCAGACCGTTGCCGATCTTGAGCTTGGCCACCGCCACCTTCAACTTCGCGGCGAAGGCTTCGTAGACACCGTCCTGGATGTACAGCCGGTTGGCGCACACGCAGGTCTGGCCGTTGTTGCGGTACTTGGAAATGATCGCGCCTTCGACAGCCTGGTCCAGGTCCGCGTCGTCGAACACGATGAAGGGCGCATTGCCGCCCAGTTCCAGCGAGACTTTCTTGATGTCCTTGGCGCACTCGGCCATCAACTGGCGGCCGATTTCCGTGGAGCCGGTAAAGGACAGCTTGCGCACGATGGGGTTGCCGGTCAGCTCGGCACCGATCTCGCCGGCACTGCCGCTGACCACGTTGAAGACGCCGGCCGGAATGCCGGCACGCCGTGCCAGTTCAGCCAAGGCGAAGGCGGTGAAGGGCGTTTGCGAAGCGGGCTTGAGCACCATGGTGCAGCCGGCGGCCAGGGCCGGGCCGGCTTTGCGGGTGATCATCGCGGCGGGGAAGTTCCATGGGGTGATGGCCGCAGTGACACCGATCGGCTGCTTGATCACGATCAGGCGCTTGTCGGGTTGGTGGCCTGGGATCACGTCGCCGTAGATGCGCTTGGCCTCTTCGGCGAACCATTCGATGAACGAGGCGGCGTAGACGATCTCGCCCTTGGCTTCGGCCAGGGGCTTGCCTTGTTCCAGGGTCATCAGGCGGGCCAGGTCGTCCTGGTGTTCGATCATCAGGTCGAACCAGCGGCGCAGCGTATTGCCACGTTCCTTGGCGGTCAGTGCGCGCCAGGCGGGCAGGGCTTTGTCGGCGGCTTCGATGGCGCGGCGGGTTTCGGCGGCGCCCATTTTCGGCACGCTGCCGAGGATTTCGCCCGTTGCCGGGTTGTTGACCTTGATCGTCTGGCCACTGTCCGCGTCGACCCAGTTGCCGTCGATGAAGGCTTGCTGGCGAAACAGATAGTCGTCTTTGAGTTGCATGATGAACTCCACTTTCTTCTTATAAGGGTTGGCGGCAGCGCGCTGCCGCCTTTGAGACGAGCGATCAGACCAGGGCGCTGCGGCGCTTGATTTCACTGTTGAGGATGAAATCGTTTTCCGAGTAGTCCACCGGGCAGTCGATCACATGCACGCCCGGCTCGCCGAGGCAGCGCTGCAACAGCGGCAGGAAGCCCTCGGCGCTTTCCACCCGATGGCCCTTGGCGCCGTAGCTTTGCGCATACATCACGAAGTCCGGGTTGCCGTAGTCCAGGCCAAAGTCGGTGAAGCCCATGTTCGACTGTTTCCAGCGGATCATGCCGTAGCCGTCGTCGCGCAGGATGATGACCGTCAGGTTCATCTTCAGGCGCACGGCGGTTTCCAGCTCCTGGCTGTTCATCATGAAGCCGCCGTCACCGCACACCGCGACCACGGGGCGGTCCGGGCACACCAAGTGCGCGGCCATCGCCGAGGGCAGGCCGGCGCCCATGGTCGCCAGGGCGTTGTCCAGCAGCACGGTGTTGGGCTTGTGGGCCTTGTAGTTGCGCGCGAACCAGATCTTGTAGATGCCGTTGTCCAGTGCCACGACGCCATCGGAGGGCAGGGCGCGGCGCACGTCGGCGACGAAGCGCTGCGGGTAGATCGGGAAGCGGTTGTCGTCCGCGCCCTCGATGATCTGCGCCTCGTTGGCCTCGCGGATCGCCATCAACCGGCTGAAGTCCCAGTGCTCCTGAACTTGCAGCGCTTCGCCGATCTGCCACACGGCGTTGGCGATATCGCCGACCACTTCGATTTGCGGGAAGTACACCGGGTCCACTTCGGCGGAGCGGAAGTTGATGTGGACCACTTCGGTACCGCCGCGCACCATGAAGAACGGCGGCTTTTCGATCACATCGTGGCCGATGTTGACGATCAGGTCGGCGGCCTCCACGGCGCGGTGCACGAAGTCACCCGCCGACAGCGCGGCATTGCCGAGAAAGCGCGGGTGGCGCTCATCGACCACACCCTTGCCCATCTGCGTGGTGACGAAGGGGATGCCGGTGTTGTCGATCAGCTGCTTGAGTACCTTGGCGGTCATCTTGCGGTTGGCGCCAGCGCCAATCACCAGGATCGGGCTGCGTGCAGCCTGAAGCTTCTGCACCGCTGCGGCGATCGCCTTGTGCTCGGCCAGGGGTCGACGGTGCAGGCTGGGCGGCACCGGCATGCTTTCGGTCTGTTCGGCAGCGATGTCCTCAGGCAGCTCCAGGTGCACCGCGCCAGGCTTTTCTTCTTCCGCCAGGCGGAAGGCCTCGCGCACCCGCGAGGGAATGTTGTCGGCGGAGGCCAACTGGTGGGTGTATTTGGTCAGGGGTTGCATCATGCCGACCACATCCAGGATCTGGAAACGACCCTGCTTGGACTTCTTGATCGGCTTTTGGCCGGTGATCATCAGCATCGGCATGCCGCCCAGGTACGCATAGGCACCGGCGGTCACCAGGTTGGTCGCACCCGGGCCCAAGGTCGACAGGCTCACGCCGGTCTTGCCGGTCAGCCGGCCATAAGTAGCTGCCATGAACCCTGCGGACTGTTCATGGCGCGTGAGTACAAGCTTGATGCTGGAGCGGCGCAATGACTCCAGCAGGTCGAGGTTTTCTTCACCGGGAATACCGAATACATACTCGACACCTTCGTTCTCCAGGCATTGCACAACGACATCAGCGGCCTTGGCCATTTCTTCACCTCACTGTTTGTGCAAATGAGCGACTACGCGCTTACTTGTTGCCTGGATTTGCCTCGGGGGCGACCGCAATCGCGATTTTCCCGCGCAGGCCGTTATTCGGCGTTTCCAGCAGGGCATGAGCCTTTCCGAGATCCGCCAGCGAGTAGACCGCGCCAACGTGTGGCCGCAGTTGGCCGCGTTCGACCAAGGCGCTCAGGTCATCAAGCTTGCCCCGGTTCTGACGTGTAAAAACGAAGTGGTAGCTGGCGTTCTTGCCCCAGGCCTGGATGACGTTCTGCGGCTTGGCAATGTCGACGATGGAGACCACGCGGCCCAGTTGGGCGAGCACATCGGGGCTGCGCGACAAGGTGTCGCCGCCAATGGTGTCGAACACCACATCCACGCCCTTGCCATCGCTCTCGCGCAGCACCGCCTCGACATAGTCCTCCTGCTCGTAGTCGATGACCACGTCTGCACCCAGGCTGCGGACGAACTCGAACTGCTCTTGGCGCGCCGTGGTGAACACCTTGGCGCCGATGGCCTTGGCCAGTTGGATCGTCACATGGCCTACACCGCCCGCACCGCCATGGATCAGGATGCTTTCACCCACCCGCAGCTGCGCACGCACCACCAACGCTTCCCATGCCGTGCCACCGACCAGGGTCAGGGTGGCGGCTTCGAGGTGGCTCAGCGCTGCGGGTTTCTTGCCGATGATGCTTTCGGACGCCACGTGGTACTCGGCATAGCTGCCGTCGCCATCGAAGATTTGCGGGGTGTACCACACCTCGTCGCCTGGCACGAAGCTGGTCACGCCCGGGCCGACCGCCTCGACCACGCCGGAGACGTCATGCCCGGTAATGGCCGGCAGGGGCACGTAGTCAGCGTAGTCGCCGCGGCGTACCTGGTAATCCAGCGGGTTGATGGAGGTGGCGTACACCTTCACCAGCACTTGGCCTGCCTGCGGCACCGGTTTGGGCACATCGCAGAGCTCGAACGATTGCGGGCCGCCGAATGATTTGAGTAGTTGCGCTTTCATAAAAACCTCTGGTCTAGAAACAGATATCGGTATATTTCGATATCGTGCGGTGTTCAACGTGCGGGTCAATCAAGGGATTGCAGGGACTCAGGCAGCACTTGGCCGCCGTCGATAATCAGGCTTTGCCCGGTGATGTAGCCGGCTTCGCGGCTGGCGAAGAACATCACGGCGCTGGCGACGTCTTCGGGGGTGCCCAGGCGCTTGGCCGGAATGGAAGCGGCCACACCCGCCTGGTACTCGGCATCCACGTCCAGGAAACCGGCGGTGACGATGTTGCCGGGCAGCACCGCATTGACGGTGATGCCGTCCTTGGCCAACTCGATGGCTGCGGTGCGCATGAAGCCCAGCTGCGCCGCCTTGCTCGCGCCGTAGTGGACCCAGCCGGGCGAGCCGGTAACCGGGCCGGTGATCGAGGACGTGAGGATTACCCGCCCGTATTCAGCGTTACGCAGCAGGGGCAGGGCGGCTTGCACGCTGAGGAACGTGCCCTTGGTGTTCGTGGCCAGTACTCGGTCCCAATCGGCTTCGGTCAGGTTTTCCAGAGTAGAGTTGGGGAAGATGCCGGCATTGCAGCACAGCACATCCAGGCCGCCATGCAGCTCTTGCACGGTGTTCATCATCGCCACCACGGACGCTATATCCGCCACATCGGCCGCCAGCCCATGAACGTGCAGCCCCTCTGCACGCAGCTGGGCAGCGACCGCTTCGATCTTGTCCGCGCTGCGAGCGGTAATCAGCACCTTCGCGCCCTGCAAAGCGAACTGCCGGGCAATGCCAAGGCCGATGCCAGTGCTGGCACCGGTAACCAGGACACTCTTGCCTTCTAACGACGAGAACATCTGCGCAGCTCCTATCAAATGAGGGGAAATTCGATAGTCCGCCAAGCGTTCACCGTCGACTTGACCGGCGGGCACGTTTTTGTGCCCAGCGGTCAAGACGGCAACGGAAAAAGGCTTTAGTTTGTGCTCACAGGTCAACGACTTGTCGTGCGTGGTCAGGCATTGCGTTGGTTGCTTGACATCCTTGACAGGGCGTTCATTCAATGGGCTGCCTATGCAATGGAAAACTGCCCCATCAGCCACTCTGTGAGAGGTTGCCATGCAACTTGCCACTACCCGGCAACTCGCCGACCAGCTTCAATCCATCGGAGTGCTCAGTTCGGCCGCAACCGGCCTTACCGAGTTCATTCAGCACAAAGGTGGCGATGCAGACCGCATCTTCGGTCATGCAGGTTTCAACCCGGAGCATTTGCAACATCCCACCCTGAGCCTGGACCTCAAGCAGTACTGCGCGGTGTTCGAAGAGGCTGCCCGGCAAACCCAGGATGACAACTTCGGCTTGCGCTACGGCAGCCAGTTCAGGCCCGACGGCTTAGGCATGCTCGGCTATGTCGGCATCTGCTCGGACACCCTGGGCGATGCGTTGCGCAACGTGGTGAAGGTGTTTCCCATCCATCAGCAAGGCAGCCTGCTGCGCCTCGAGGTGGGTAGCGAATGGTGCCGGCTCGATTACCAGGTGCAGTACGGCGCCATTTTCCGCAAGCGCCAGGACGCCGAGTTGTCGATGGGCATGTTCACCAACATGATGCGTCATGCCTTGGGGCAGAAGTGGGCACCTGAGCGGGTGCATTTCGAGCACCCCCAGCCCGAGGCCTGGCATGAGCACTGCAAAGCCTTCGATGCGCCGGTGTTCTTTGGCCAGCCGTGCAATTCGCTGGTGTTCAGGCGAAGTGCGCTGGAGAAAACCATGCCCGACCGTGACAGCCGTCTGCTGGCCATTATCATGGAAAGCATGGACTTGCTGGCGCGCCAAGGCGGCGAGCGCCATGGCGGGCATGGCGTCATCAACGATGTCCAGGCGCAGATCCGTCTTCAGTTGGCTGATGGCGAGCCTAGCCTCGAACAAGTCGCCGACCTGTTGCATATCACCAGTTGGAGCTTGCAGCGCCGGCTGGCCGAGAAGGGTTTGAATTTCTCTGGGCTGGTCGAGAAAGTGCGCCAGGAGTTGGCCCAGTATTACTTGACTCGCACCAGCCTGCCGATTTCGGAGCTGGCACTGCTGCTGGGGTATTCGGAGACCAGTGCGTTTTCGCGCGCGTTCCGCAGGTGGCATGGGGCGAGTCCGAAACAGTGGCGTAAGTCCTGATGCCAGTGAATTAAATGAGATCGGGGCTGCAACGCAGCCCCAATGACGCGTTATCTCGTCACCACCTGTGCAAGGTCGTGCCTCAAGTAGCGCTTGCACAGCTCGACACTCTGCTTCGCCCAGTTCGCCCCGAGATTACGCACTTGCTGGGTCTCGGCATGGGTTCCAGTCCAGGCCAGCAACTGGATGCGCCGCTGGATGATAAAGGTCGGAATCATCGCGATGTCATGCGCACTCAAGCGAGTAACCGCCGCATAACCGGCCAGCCAGTGTTCGATCCAGTCGTTGAGCCGCTCGTGGTGTTCGTAGAAGCTCAGGGCCGATGCCAGGTCATGCAGGTACCAGCCAAAACCGCAGTCATCGAAATCGATGACATGGGTGCGCTCTCGGTCGACCAGCAGGTTGGCCAAGCGCAGGTCGGCATGAATCAAGCCGTAGCGCTTGCCATCCTGGCCATAGCTCGCCAGCTCGCCCTGCACCCGTTGCAACACCTCCTCGATCACGCCAAAGGCGCTGCTGTCCAGGTTGACCGCATTGCGCCAGTCGCCCCAATGCCCGTTGGCACCGACCATGCTTTGGTGGTCCCAGACAATCCGCGAGAAATTGGCCGGACGCTGCCATTGCTGGCTGTGCTGGTGCAGTTTCGCGGTAATCGCGCCGAGGCGCATGAAGGCGCTGACGTCGACATCGGCGGTAGGTTCGGCGCCGCTCACCCAATTGAACAGCACCACGTTGATTTCCTGGCCGGCCCCCACCTGGGTGCTCTGCACATGACGCCCATCGAGGCCTGCGACCGGGCGCGGCACTTCAATGCCTGAAGCTTGCAGCGCATTCAGCCAGTCCAGCTCGTTATCGATATCGGCCTTGCGGTGATAACCCAGCTTGTGCACGCGCAAGGCATAGCGTTGTCCGCCCGGTGTATCGACGCGGTAGGTCGCATTCTCGGAGTGACACAGTAGCGTGACCTGCCCTTGCACCTGGGCGGGGTAGCAATCGGCGAGTGTGCGGGCGGCCACTTCGTGCAGGGTCTGAAGGCCGATTTCTTCTTGTTGTGTCGCGCTCATGAGTCAGCTCCCGAGTGTTCTGATGAAAAGTCAGGCTCAGGATGGAGCGACTGCGGGGGGATGCGCTTGACCTTGGAACCAGTGAATCTGACTGCAGAAGACAATTAGCGGAACCGGGGCCGGAAGTTGACCGCAGGGCAGACAACCCATCCACCAAGGTCAAGTCAGACGCAGAAACCAGCGGCACTATTTCCAACAAGCATCTGATATGCCGATGACGCTTCCCGTACTTTTTTCGCACGCCTAGCGAGGCCGGTCCCCATGTTGAAAACCAACGCTTTTTCCGAGGAAAACAGTAACGCCCTGTCGCCGCGTACCCGCGAGATGATCGAGCGTCGGCGGCGTTTGCTCGGCCCGGGCTACCAATTGTTCTACCAGAACCCGCTGCATCTGGTGCGTGGCGAAGGTGTCTGGGTCTACGACGTCGACGGGCAGCGTTACCTGGACGTCTATAACAATGTGCCGTCCGTTGGCCACTGCCACCCGCATGTGGTCGATGCCCTGTGCCGCCAGGCGCGTCTGCTCAACACCCACACCCGCTACCTGGACGACAACATCCTGGATTTCGCGGAAAAACTGCTGGGCACCATGCCTGCCGAATTGAGCCAGGCGACCTTCACCTGCACCGGCAGCGAGGCCAACGACCTGGCCATACGCATCGCCCGTGAATACACCGGCGGTACCGGTGTGATCGTCACCCAGTACGCCTACCACGGGCTCACAGCCAGCATTGCCGAGCTGTCCTCTTCGCAGTTTTCGCAGATCGCCGCGAGCCCGCATGTGCGCACGGTGGCGGCGCCGGTCCATAACCCGCACAACCCCGAGGAAGTCGGCCGACGCTTTGCCGCCGACGTACGTGCAGCCCTGGCCGACATGCAGCGTCACGGCATCAAGCCAGCGGCGTTGTTGCTGGATTCGTTCTTCACCAGCGATGGTGCGTTCTTCGAGCCGCAAGGTTTCCTGCGCGAAGCCGTGGCGGCCGTGCGAGAGGCCGGTGGCCTGTATATCGCCGATGAAGTACAGCCAGGCTACGGGCGCTCGGGGCGCTACATGTGGGGCTTCCAATGCCACGGCCTGGTGCCGGACCTCGTCACCTTGGGCAAGCCAATGGGTAACGGTCACCCAACGGCGGGCATCACCGCCAAACCGCATATCCTGCAACGTTTCGCCAACGAGTCCGGCTATTTCAACACCTTCGCCGGCAACCCGGTCTCGTCCGCAGTCGGGCTGGCGGTGCTGGAAGTGATCGAGCAGGAAAACCTCATCGCCAACGCCCATGAGTCCGGCAAGTTGATGCTCGATGGGCTCGAGCGCCTGGCCAAGCAATACCCGGTGATTGGCGACGTGCGTGGTATGGGGCTGTACCTGGGCGTTGATTTCACCACCCCGGATGGCGCGCCCGATGCCGAGACCGCAGCCAAGGTGGTCAACGGCCTGCGCGAGGAACATGTGCTGATTGGCGCGGCCGGCCCCCACGTCAATACCCTGAAGATTCGCCCACCGCTGATGTTCCAGCGCGAGCACGTGGACATCTTCCTGAGCAGCCTGGAGCGTGTGCTCGAACGAGTCTGACCGGCGCAGCCGCACTGCGCTCGACAACCACAAGAACAATGTCACGGAGAACACCATGATCTACGCAAAACCTGGCACACCCAATGCCGTCCTCAAGCTCCAGCTGCGCTATGGCAACTACATCGGCGGTGAATTCGTCGCGCCGGTCAAAGGCCAGTACTTCACCAATACCAGCCCGGTCGATGGCTCGTTGATTGGCGAGTTCCCACGCTCGGGCAGCGAAGATATCGAGCTTGCTCTTGACGCTGCTCATGCCGCCGCCGACGCCTGGGGCAAGACCTCGGTGCAGGACCGCGCGCTGGTGCTGCTGGACATTGCCGACCGCATCGAAGCCAACCTCGAACTGCTGGCCGTGGCCGAAACCTGGGACAACGGCAAGGCCGTGCGCGAAACCCTGAATGCCGACGTGCCCCTGGCTGCCGACCACTTCCGCTACTACGCCGGCTGCATTCGTGCCCAAGAGGGCAGCGTTGCCGAGATCAACGAACACACCGCGGCCTACCACTTCCACGAGCCGTTGGGCGTGGTCGGGCAGATCATCCCGTGGAACTTCCCGCTGCTGATGGCGGCCTGGAAACTCGCACCCGCCCTGGCCGCCGGTAACTGTGTGATCTTGAAACCTGCCGAGCAGACGCCGCTGTCGATCAGCATATTGATGGAGCTGATTGGCGACCTTCTGCCCAAAGGCGTGCTCAACGTGGTGCAAGGCTATGGCCGCGAGGCGGGTGAAGCCCTGGCCACCAGCAAGCGCATCGCCAAGATCGCCTTTACCGGCTCCACCCCGGTGGGCTCGCACATCCTCAAGTGCGCGGCCGAGAACATCATTCCGTCGACCGTGGAGTTAGGCGGCAAGTCGCCGAACGTGTACTTCGAAGACATCATGCAGGCCGAGCCGAGCTTTATCGACAAGGCCGCCGAAGGCATGGTGCTGGCGTTCTTCAACCAAGGCGAGGTGTGCACCTGCCCGTCGCGCGCACTGGTGCAGGAGTCGATCTACCCGCAGTTCATGGAAGTGGTGATGAAGAAGGTGCTGCAGATCAAGCGCGGCGACCCGCTGGACACCGACACCATGGTCGGCGCCCAGGCCTCGCAGCAGCAGTTCGAGAAGATCCTGTCGTACCTGGACATCGCCCAGAAGGAAGGCGCCGAGCTGCTGACCGGCGGCAAGGTGGAGAAGCTCGAAGGTTCGCTCGCCACCGGCTACTACATCCAGCCGACCCTGCTCAAGGGCAACAACAAAATGCGCGTGTTCCAGGAAGAGATTTTCGGCCCAGTGGTCAGCGTCACCACCTTCAAGGACGAAGCCGAGGCCCTGGCGATTGCCAACGACACCGAGTTCGGCCTGGGCGCCGGCGTATGGACCCGCGACATCAACCGCGCCTACCGCATGGGCCGCGGCATCAAGGCGGGCCGCGTGTGGACCAACTGCTACCACCTGTACCCGGCGCATGCCGCGTTCGGCGGCTACAAGAAGTCCGGCGTCGGCCGTGAAACCCACAAAATGATGCTCGACCATTATCAGCAGACCAAGAACCTGCTGGTGAGCTACGACATCAACCCGCTGGGCTTCTTCTAGCCCTCCAGGTTCTGGGGCTGTGGAGCGGCCCCAGAGCCTCTGGCTCGCTTCCTGCAATGCGAATCACCAAGGGCCGGAAACCCTTCCGGCCACCTTAGAAAAAGAACAGGTGAACACTATGCCAAGCGATCACACCGGCAGCGCGCCGGCAGGTTCTTCCGTCGATTTCGAAAAGGTCGGTTCCGACTACTTCCAGCAACGTGAACTGAAAAAAGGCGCCGCAGGCTGGGTGCTGCTGGTGGGCCTTGGGGTGGCCTACGTGATTTCCGGCGACTACGCCGGCTGGAACTTCGGCCTGGCCCAAGGCGGCTGGGGTGGAATGTTTCTCGCCACGCTGCTGATGGCCACCATGTACCTGTGCATGTGCTTCTCGCTGGCCGAGCTGTCCTCGATGATCCCCACCGCTGGCGGCGGCTATGGCTTTGCCCGCAGCGCCTTCGGGCCTTGGGGCGGGTTCCTCACCGGCACGGCGATCCTCATCGAGTACGCCATCGCCCCCGCCGCCATCGCCGTGTTCATCGGCGCCTACTGCGAATCGCTGTTCGGCATCGGCGGCTGGATGATCTACCTGGCCTTCTACATCGTGTTCATCGGTATTCACATCTTCGGCGTGGGCGAGGCGCTCAAGCTGATGTTCATCATCACCGCCGTGGCCGCCATTGCGCTGGTGGTGTTCCTGATCGGCATGCTGCCCCATTTCGATGCAGCGAACCTGTTCGACATCGCGCCAAGCACCGCAGTGGGCGCCAGTAGCTTCCTGCCATTCGGCTATGTCGGCGTGTGGGCGGCGATTCCCTTCGCGATCTGGTTCTTCCTGGCGGTAGAAGGCGTGCCGTTGGCCGCCGAGGAAACCAAGAACCCACGCCGTGACCTGCCACGCGGCCTGATCGGCGCCATGCTGGTGCTGCTGGCCTTCGCCCTGTTGATTCTGGTGATCGGCCCTGGCGGCGCGGGCTCCGAGGCGTTGAAGGCCTCGGGTAACCCGCTGGTCGAGGCATTGTCCAAGGCCTACGGCGGCTCCACCTGGATGGGCGGGTTCGTCAACCTGGTGGGCCTGGCCGGCCTGATCGCCAGCTTCTTCTCGATCATCTACGCCTATTCGCGGCAGATCTTCGCGCTGTCCCGCGCTGGCTACCTGCCGCGCAAACTCTCCGAGACCAACAAGAGCAAGGCGCCGGTGCTGGCCTTGGTGATCCCCGGCATCATCGGTTTCGCGCTGTCGCTGACCGGCCAGGGCGATTTGCTGATCCTGGTGGCGGTATTCGGTGCCACGCTGTCATATGTGTTCATGATGGCGGCGCACATCACCCTGCGTATCCGTCGGCCGAAGATGGAACGCCCCTACCGCACCCCAGGCGGCATCTTCACCTCGGGCGTAGCCCTGGTGCTGGCCTGCATCGCCGTGGTCGCCGGGTTCCTGGTCGACCCACGCGTACTGATTGGCGCGGCGGTGATCTATGGGGTATTAATTGCCTACTTTGCTTTCTATAGCCGCCACCACCTGGTGGCCGGGACGCCGGAAGAGGAATTCGCCGCGATCCAGAAGGCCGAAGAGGCCCTGCACTGATCGCCGACACACGCCGCGGGCCTGGCCCGCGGCGCTCTGGAGAGTCTGCATGGCAAGTTTTGTTCACACCGTAGGCAACCTGGTCTATCGCTTCGACAGCCTCAAAGAGGTGATGGCCAAGGCCAGCCCCGCCCGCTCGGGCGACTTTCTCGCCGGTATCGCCGCCAGCAACGATGGCGAGCGGGTCGCGGCGCAGATGGCACTGGCCGACATTCCCCTCAGCCATTTTCTCAATGAAGCGCTGATTCCCTACGAGCAGGACGAGATCACCCGGCTGATCGTCGATACCCACGACCGCGACGCCTTCGCCCCGGTCAGCCATCTCACCGTGGGCGGGCTGCGCGACTGGCTGCTGAGCGACCAGGCCAACGAAGACAGCCTGCGCGCCCTGGCCCCCGGCCTGACGCCGGAAATGGCCGCAGCGGTTTCCAAGATCATGCGGGTGCAGGACCTGGTGCTGGTGGCGCAGAAGATCCGCGTGGTCACGGCCTTTCGCGGCACCATGGGCCTGCGCGGGCGCCTGTCCACGCGCCTGCAACCCAACCACCCCACCGACGAGCCCGCCGGCATCGCCGCGAGCATTCTCGACGGCCTGTTGTATGGCAACGGCGATGCGATGATCGGCATCAACCCGGCCACCGACAGCATTGCCTCGATCTGCGCGCTGCTGGAAATGCTCGATGCCATCATCCAGCGCTACCAGATTCCCACCCAGGCCTGCGTGCTCACTCACGTCACCACCTCGATCGAGGCGATCAACCGCGGCGTGCCGCTGGACCTGGTGTTCCAGTCGATTGCCGGCACCGAGGCGGCCAACGCCGGTTTCGGCATCAACCTCAACGTGTTGCAGGAAGGCTACGAGGCCGGGCTTTCCCTCAAGCGCGGTACGCTCGGGCAGAACCTGATGTATTTCGGATCACGTTGAAATCTTGCTGCAGGCGCTCGGCCATGGCCGGGGTGATACGGCTGAAGGCCAGGACGGTCTTTTTCATCGGGCTACTTCTCTGC